>CAYXXQ010000355.1:0-3688 GCA_964469075.1 uncultured Rhodobacter sp. | reverse complement strand
GTCATCACCATTTCAGGAAAGCGCCGCACCCCGGCCTTGTAGGTGACATCCGGGAAAGGTGCTCCGTAGGCAGCGGCCTCGTCCGGGGTCAGGTCGGGGCAGGCCCGCGCCATCAGGGCCGCGACATTCAGATCGGGATTGGCCCGGCAATAGGCGCGCCAATCCTCAAAACCCTTGCCCGCCGATTGCCCGGTTGCAATCGCCGTGTTCATGATCAACAGCCGCGTGATACGATCCGGCATGTCCATCGGCAGGGTCAGGCCCAGCAGCCCGCCCCAGTCCTGCACAACCAGTGTGATATTTTGCAGATCAAGCCTTTTGATCAGCGCCAGCATCATGTTGCGGTGGAAATCAAAGGTATAGTCGGCGTCCTCGACCGGTTTGTCAGATCGCCCAAAGCCCAGCCAATCCGGCGCGATCACCCGCGCGCCGGAAGCCGTAAATATCGGGATCATCTTGCGGTAAAGATAGGCCCAGGTCGGCTGCCCGTGCAGGCACAAAAACACCCGTGTGGCATCCTTTGGGCCGTCATCGACATAATGCACCCGCAGCCCGTCATAGCCGGGCAGATCGTCGACATATTGCGGCACATAGGGCCAGTCGGGCAGATCGTTAAAAGCCTCAGGCGGGGTGCGCAGAATCTTTGCGGTCATGGTCTGTCCCTTTGATTGCGGGCCGCTTAAAGGCGGCTGAACGGCTGAACGGCTGTGCGGTGGATCGGCAATTAGGCCTTTACGCGCGGTTACAAAACGCTAGCTTCACGCCGCAAGCCAAGTCAATCCGCGTCGCAATGTCATTTCAGGTGCTTAGATGAGTAAAGAATATCGCCAGCATGTTTTCCGCCCGCCACCCGGCGCGGTTGATATCCTGCTGATCCGGCATGGCGAAAGTGAACCGGCCCGCGACGGCCGATCCTTTGCGATGCTAAACGGCCAGGGCGACCCGGCCCTGCACCCAAATGGGGAGGCACAGGCGATCGCGGTCGGCGCACGGCTGAAATCCGAACCACTTGCCGCGATTTATGTCACGACCCTTAGGCGCACCCATCAAACTGCCGCCCCGCTTGCGGCCCATCTGGGGCTCACGCTACAGATCGTGCCTGACCTGCGGGAGGTTCATCTGGGCGACTGGGATGGTGGCCTGTACCGCATCAAAGCGGCCAATGGCGATCCGGCGTTTCAGCGCGCGATTGCCGGGCAGGAATGGGGCGAATTGCCAGGGGCGGAAACCACGGCCGCGCTGCACAAAAGGGTCCGCGCCGGGCTGCTGCATATTGCTGCCAACCACGCCGATCAGCGGGTGGCTGCGGTGGTGCATGGCGGTGTCATCGGCGCCGCGCTGGCGATTGCCAGCGGGGCCGAGGCGTTTGCTTTTAACGGAGCCGCCAACGGCTCGATCAGCCGTCTGGTGATTGCCGGGCAAAAGATGATCGTGCGGGGTTTTAACGATTGCAGTCACCTGCCACCGGCCTGATCTTCAATCCTTAATCTGCACCGATTAGTCGATGGTCAAACTAGCTGATGGTCAAAACAACTTTGCCCATGACTTTGCGATCCTCAACAAAGCGCAACGCTTCGGCCGCGTGTTCCAGGGGAAAGGTTGCACTGATCCGGGGTTTGACCTTGCCCTCGTCGTAAAGGTCCAGCAGTTCGGCCAGATATTGGGCATGCAAGGTCGGCTCCCGACGGGTGAAGGCCCCCCAGAAAACGCCGATGATCTGGCAGCTTTTCAGCAAGGTCAGGTTCAGCGGGATTTTCGGAATGCCTGCCGGAAAACCGACAACCAGAAACCGACCGTCCCAATCCAGCGTTCTCAGCGCCGGTTCCGCATAAGCGCCCCCAACCGCGTCATAGACCACATCAACGCCGTCCTTCCCGGACACTGCCTTGATATCGCCAGAGAATTGCTTCTGCGCCTCACGATCCATCTGACGCGCATAAACCACCGTCTCGTCGGCACCGATCTGTTTGCAAAACGCCGCCTTTTCTTCGGACGATACAGCAGCGATTACCTTCGCCCCCATCGCTTTGCCAAGTT
Source organism: uncultured Rhodobacter sp. (assembly GCA_964469075.1). Classification (GTDB taxonomy): domain Bacteria; phylum Pseudomonadota; class Alphaproteobacteria; order Rhodobacterales; family Rhodobacteraceae; genus UBA5972. Next base: position 1,651 of record CAYXXQ010000355.1, on the reverse strand, counting down.
CAACCGCCGCCGCCCCAACACCGCCCGCGGCGCCAAGCACAAGCAGGGTTTCACCGGCTTTCAGCTGCGCGCGGTTCTTCAGCGCGTATTGCGAGGTGCCGTAGGTAAAGATGAAACAGGCGGCTTCATCAAACGGCATGCTGTCGGGGATTTTGATCACAGCCTGGCCTGGCACAAGCAAATGGCTGACAAACCCACCAGACCCCGGCACCGCCAAAACCCGGTCACCGATTGCAAGGCCAGTAACACCTTCGCCAAGCGCTTGAACTTCGCCAGCAACTTCACCGCCCGGGGCAAAGGGCCTTGGTGGTTTGAACTGATAAAGATCGCGGATAATCAGCGTGTCAGGAAAATTCACCCCTGCGGCTTTAACGGCGATCAGAACCTGGCCTTTGCCGGGGGCAGGGGTCGGCAGGACTGTCAGTTCCAGGGTTTCCGGACCACCGGGATTAACGCTGAGCATTGCTTTCATTCTGGGACTCCCGCCTCTGTTGCCGCTTGATGCTAGCCCAGACCGGGCATTTCGGTCATCCGTGACGTTGCGGCGTGCATGTGATCTAAATGCGCAAGCGGCTTGTCAATCAAAAACGGGGATGCAATCCTGCGCCGACGAGCCGGACGTTTTTTGGGGGCCGGACATTTTGGGGGACTGTGCGCGATGTTGTCTGATACTCAGGATCCCGAGGATTTCCGCGCACTGCTGCGCGACTGGCTGGCCGAAAATTGCCCACCCGAAATGCAGGATGGTGCGCGCAGCGAAGATGCCGCCTGCTGGGGTGGCAAGCAGTGGCAATTCACATCGGACTCGCAGAAAACCTGGTTGGACAGGGCCGCCAAAGAAGGCCTGACCACCCCGACCTGGCCTAAGACCCTTGGTGGGGCTGGCCTGGATCGCGCCCGTGAAAAGGTTTTTTTGGAAGAAATGGCGCGTATCGGTGCGCGGACGCCGGTGATCAGCTTTGGCATCTGGATGCTTGGACCAGCTTTGTTGAAATTCGGCTCTGAAGAACAGAAACAAACCTATCTTCCACCAGTCACGCGCGGCGAAATCCGCTGGTGTCAGGGCTATTCCGAACCGGGGGCGGGATCAGACCTCGCCTCGGTCCAGACCAAGGCCGAAGATATGGGCGACCATTATCTGATCAACGGCCAGAAAATCTGGACCTCTTATGCTGACAAAGCCGACTGGATCTTCGCGCTGGTGCGCACAGACCGCGAAGCGCCCAAGCATAAGGGGATTTCCTTTATCCTGATCGACATGGCCAGCGAGGGCGTCACCACGCGGCCGATCCGCTTGATTTCCGGCGCGTCGGCGTTCTGCGAGACCTTTTTTGACAATGTAAAAGTCCCGAAAGAAAACGTGGTGGGCGAGGTCAATCGCGGCTGGGATATCGCCAAATATCTGCTGACGCATGAGCGTGAAATGATCTCAGGCGGTGCTGCCGGGCTGACCGGGGGTCGCGCCGTCGGCGAGGTTCTGGCCGAAAGCGATCAGGGTCTGACCGACGCCACCCTGCGCGCCGAAGCGATGAAATGTGAGGTCGACAGCCTGGCAATAGGCCTGACACTGGAACGCTACAAGGACCAGGCCGAGGCGGGGCATGGGGTCGGCGATGCTTCGGCCATGCTGAAATATATGGGGACCGAGATT
>CAYXXQ010000354.1:0-3735 GCA_964469075.1 uncultured Rhodobacter sp. | reverse complement strand
GCCAGGAGTTCACGCTTGCCATTATCCGTCTGTCCCAGTCCTCCCAATTTCAGCCTTTCGCGTTCAAGACCGCGATAATGGCGCGCAATCGCGAGCCGATCCATATTGCCTGGAAAAAACCTGCAACGACCCCGCAAGCCACCCAGCACGTCCGCCAATCCGGCCATGCTTTCTTAATCCGGCGTCAGTTTCTCCAACGCCCGTCCATCGTCCCAGGTGCCGTGCAGACTGCCATCCGGCATGACGACATAAATCACAGGCGTTGCAGATCCCCAGTCAACAGTCAGCACGCGCCCGTCCAACGCACCTTGCCCGCGATAGGCCTGGCTGCCGACGCGCCAGCTGACGCCGATCTGACCATCGGCATCAACAATCACAACGTCCCCTCGATAGGCCGAGCCATCGGGATTTCGCCCTTCCGCCACATAAGCCCCGGTCAGCCTCGCAGCCTGGGCACCAAAGGCAAGGCCGAACAAAACCACGGCGGCCAGCAAATTTCGAACTATCCAGACCATAAAACGTCCTTTCTTAACAACAGGTGGATATTATCCGCTGCGTTCCGAAATTTGTCACGCATTTTGGGGACATAGGTTGCACCTGCAGACGCTCGCAGTTACCCTTTCTTCATGTTTACCATCGAACATGATTTTGACGCGACAATCGTGACCCTTGTTGATGACGGTGAGACGCCGTTGCAGGAAGACATCACAATCACGGCCTTTGCCGGATGTGTCACCGTCGAACAATATGACGAACGGCTTGACCTTGTGCACAAGGTCACCCTGTCGATGTCGCAGGTGCGCGATCTGCAAGCCTCGCTCGATCTGCCAGAAGGCAGTTATCAATTCCGCAATCAGCCGTGATTGCGTCTTGCCAGCCCTCGCACTTGGGTGTTTTCTGTGCTTATGCGAAGCTATGAATTCACCCTCAACGGCGCACGCCTGACCGCCTTGCCAAGTGGCGCGCTCTGGTGGTCGGAACGCGGTATTCTTTGTGTGTCGGATCTGCATTTCGGCAAGTCAGGGCGCATCGCACGTTTGGGTGGCAGCTTGCTGCCGCCTTATGAGAACCAGGACACGCTTACCCGGCTTGAACGCGATATCCTGAAGCAGAATCCCAGCACAATTATTTGCTTGGGCGACAGTTTTGACGACCTCGCCGCGTTTGAAGAAATGGACGCGGCAGATCATCGTTGGTTGACTTGTCTGATGGCCGGACGGCGCTGGATCTGGATTGAAGGCAATCATGATCCCGGCCCCGTCGATATCGGCGGCAGCCATGTGGCTGAATTTGCGGCCGCACCGCTAACGTTCCGCCATATCGCCAATCCCAGCGATATCGGTGAGGTTTCGGGTCATTTCCACCCCAAAACCCGGGTGCAAACCAAAGGCCGCAGTGTCACCCGGCCCTGTTTTCTGCTGGACGCCAATCGCCTGATCTTGCCTGCATACGGCACGTTCACCGGCGGATTGCGCAGCGACGGGCCGGTACTGTCAGAGCTTATGCAAACCGGCACGCTGGCGATATTGACCGGGCAAAATGCCCAGCCAGTTCCCGTCCATCTTTAGGCTTGGATCACAGCAACCCGGCATCCTGCGCTGCCGATTTGTAACTCCGGCTGACCGGCACAACCGTGCCATCCATCAGGCGCAACACGATCTTGCCATTGGCGCGCTCAACCCCGTCGACCGCGTCGCGACTGACCCAATGTGACCTGTGGATCTGAAGGCCATCGCTTCCTGAAAGCTCGTCCAGCGCGTCGGAAAACCGCATCAAAATCAGCTCTTTACCCATTTGCGTTTGCACTTCGACGTAATGATCCTGGCTCGAAACCCGCATCAAACCGGTGCCAAGCCGCCTTGGTAGTCGCTTCAGAAAGGCGACATCCGGATCCGTCTGCACCCGCCGGGGCTGCAACGACGCCTTGACCAGCAGCACCACGAAGCAAATCGCGCTGCTTTCGGCAAACAAAACCAAAGGTGGGGCAAAAATCAGCGCCTGGATAGGAAACATCGCAAACATCACGCCCATCAGGAACAGCGTGAAGCCGAGACCAAAGACCACGCTTTCAATGACCCAGCGCAGAAGCCGACTGCCCCGTCGCGGCAGTTTTTCCGAGGCCAGCAAAACCGCGTTTGCCAGCAGGATCGCAAAGGCCACAACCAGGCCCCAGAACAAGGCGCGGCCAGGTAAGGAAAACAGTTGCAGCGAATTGAACGGCCCGGAAATTGTGCAGATCACTGTGACTGCGGCCCAGATCAACAGCCTGGCCGGGGTGAAAAGCCGATCCCTGAATTCGCGAAGCGTGAAATACATAGGCCAAATATAACGGGATTCGCGAAGAATTATCAACGGATCACGAAAGCCGGATTGCCTTTTTTATTGGTCCGACGCTCTTTCACAGGAAGGTTGGGCCGGACTTTCGATTTGCCCGGCCGAGGGTCCGGCAGGTTCGGGTTTAGCGTGTTTACGTAAGTGGTCCTCCGACCTGCCGGGCCTGCACGTCGCCCGGCGCCGAACACCTGCGCTTTTAGGCCGTCAACCCTTCGGGTTCGGCCAGCCCATTGGCGCGACAACAGGCGGTAACGGTATTGGCCAGAAGGCAAGCGATTGTCATCGGCCCGACGCCGCCTGGCACCGGTGTGATCGCACCCGCCACGGCCGCCGCACTGGCAAAATCGACATCACCGACAAGCCGGGTCTTGCCTTCGCCTTTTTCGGGTGCCGCAATCCGGTTGATGCCAACATCAATCACCGTCGCCCCCGGCTTGACCCAATCCCCCGTCACCATTTCAGGCCGCCCGACAGCAGCCACCAAAATATCGGCCTGACGGCACAATGCCTCGATGTCCTTGGTGCGGCTATGGGCGATCGTCACCGTGCAACTGTCGCGCAGCAACAATTGCGCCATCGGCTTGCCAACGATGTTTGACCGCCCGACCATCACCGCATGCTTGCCAGATAAACTGCCAAGCTGGGTCCGCAACATCATCAGACAGCCAAGCGGCGTGCAGGGCACCATTGATTTCTGCCCGGTCGCCAACAGGCCAACATTGCTGATGTGAAAACCGTCGACATCCTTGGTCGGGTCAATCGCATTGATCACCAGATCCTCATTCAAATGTTTTGGCAGCGGCAGTTGCACCAAAATACCATGCACCGCGGGATCGGCGTTCAGCCGGTCAATCAGCGCCAGCAAATCCGCCTCGCTGGTGTCAGCGTCCAGCTTATGCTCAAACGACTGCATGCCAACCTCAAGCGTCTGCTTGCCCTTGGAGCGTACATAAACCTCCGAGGCCGGGTCTTCCCCAACCAGCACCACCGCCAGGCCAGGCTCGATGCCGTGATCCGATTTCAGGGCCGCCACATGCGTGGCAACTTTGCTGCGGACCTCAGCTGCGAAGGCCTTGCCGTCAATAATTTCTGCGCCCACGATACCCATCCTTCATTGTTCAAAAAATACTCTTGCCAAAGGCAGCCGGGGCCGGGCGGGTCAATCCCGACCGGCCCCGGCCCCCGTCTAAAACAAGCCTTCGATCTGGCCATCGTCATTCAGCCGGATCGCTTCGGCAGCCGGGCGGCGCGGCAGGCCCGGCATGGTCATAATCTCACCGCAGATCGCGACAATGAAGCCTGCACCGGCACTCAGGCGCACTTCACGCACTGGCACGGAATGGCCCGTGGGCGCGCCGCGCAGGTTGGGATCGGTCGAAAAACTGTACTGAGTTTTCGCCA
>CAYXXQ010000353.1:0-3735 GCA_964469075.1 uncultured Rhodobacter sp. | reverse complement strand
TTTGCAGCCGCCCGTCTTCGCCGTAGATATATTCCTCGTTCAAGGCCCAGCCGATACCCTGCACCGCCCCGCCTTGCAACTGGCCTTCGACATATTGCGGATGGATCGCTTTGCCGGCATCCTGCAACACGGTATAGCGCAAAATCTTGGTGAACCCGGTTTCTGGATCAACTTCAAGGTCGCAGATATGCACCCCAAAACTGACGCCAGCCCCTTCGGCTGTGACCTCATGGTGGCCGACAATCGGCCCACCGGTGCGCGGGCTGTCCTTGGCGATCTTTTCAATCGACATCGGCTCATATTCGCCAGCGTTTGGCCCGGCAGGTTTGGCAAAGCCGTCTTCCCAGACGACAGCATCTTCATCGATACCCCAGATTTTGGCTGCCCGACGGCACATTTCGGTCTTGGCCGCACGGGCGGCTTTGATCGTGGCCAGCCCAACTGCGAAAGTCACCCGGCTGCCATGCGTGACCTCGTTATGGCCAAGCGAGGCGGTGTCAGCGACAATCGTGCGCACTTTCTCGTAAGGGATGCCCAGCTCTTCCGCCGCCATCATCGACATCGACGCGCGCGATCCACCGATATCGGGATTGCCTTCAACCAGGGTGATCGAGCCGTCAAAATCCAGCGCCAGCGACACACAGGTTTCACCGCCGAAATTAAACCAGAAGCCACTGGAAATACCGCGCCCCTGATTGGGGCCAAGGGGTGCCGAATAATGCGGATGCGCCTTTGCGGCTTCCAGCAGTTGCACCAGGCCGATGTCGTCATAGGTCGGGCCATAAGATGATTTCGTGCCCTTCTTGGCGGCGTTTTTCAGGCGCACGTCAATCGGGTCAAGCCCCAGTTCCAGCGCCAGTTCGTCCACCACCGCTTCAACCGCATAAATCGACTGCGGCGCGCCTGGGGCGCGATAAGCCGCCTGCAACGGCCGGTTGGTCAACGCGTTCAACCCTTGCGCGCGCACCGCTTCAAGATCGTAACAGGCAAAGGCCGATTGCGCGCCGGGAAAGATCGTGAGGTTGGGCCAGGCCCCACCTTCATAGCGGATCAACGCGTCAGCGGCGGTGATCCGGCCATCCTTGGTCATGCCGATTTTCACATCGGTCATGGAGGCGACGGTCGGGCCTGAGGCCTTGAAAACCTCGTCGCGCGACATGACCACTTTGACCGGATGCCCGGCCTTCAGCGACAGCAGCAGCGCGACGGGTTCGATGAACACCGTAGTCTTGCCGCCAAAACCGCCACCGATTTCACTGGCGGTGACGCGCAGCGCACTTTGGTCCATATCCATGATCTGCGCACACAGATTGCGGACATGGAAATGCCCTTGGGTGCAGCACCAGACATCGGCTCGGCCGTCTGACCCCATTGAGGCCAAGCAGGCATGCGGCTCAATATAACCCTGATGGGTGGAGGAGGTTTTGAACGTGCGTTCAATGATCTTGTCAGCCTTGGCGAAACCGGCTTCAAGATCGCCGTGGCCAAATTCGCACCAGCCGGTGCAATTGTCGGAAAACTGCTTGGGCACTTTCCGGCCGCGACGGCCTTCCTGGACCAAAGGCGCGCCGGGTTTGACGGCGTCTTCGATGCTGGTGACATGCGGCAGTACCTCGTAATCAACCTTGATCAGTTTCAGGGCCTGACGCGCGGTTTCCGCGTCTATTGCCGCGACAGCAGCGACCGCATGGCCGTCATAAAGGGCGGTTCCGCGGGCCAGGCAATGGTCCTGCACATCCAGGGTTTCACCCGTTGCGGTGCCGGGGAAATCGTCGGCGGTGACCACGGCTTTGACGCCTTGCATCGCGCGTGCGGCTGAGGTGTCGATCGACTTGATTTTGGCGTGCGCATAGGGGCTGCGCAGCATTTTGCCGACCAGCATGCCGGGCAGATAATAATCCGCCCCGTATTGGGCCCGGCCGGTGACTTTGTCGATGCCATCCGGGCGCAAAGGGGTGGTGCCGATGACTTTGAAGTCGCGCTTTTGATACTCGTCAAATGCCATGATCTAGGCCCCCCGCATTTCAGCTGCGGCATCCATCACCGCGTTGATGATCTTGTCATAGCCGGTGCAGCGGCAAAGATTGCCGGCCAGCCAATAGCGCACTTCGGTTTCGGTCGGATCCGGGTTTCGCTCCAGCAGGTTCTTGGCGGCAATCAGAATGCCCGGGGTGCAGACGCCGCATTGCAGGGCTGCGTGTTCCAGGAATTTGCGTTGTAGCGGATGCAGGGTTTCGCCGGTTGCCATGCCTTCGATGGTATTGATTTCGGCCCCTTCGGCTTCGACCCCCAGCACAAGGCAGGAACAGACCAAACGCCCGTCCAGTTCAACCGAACAAGCGCCGCAATCGCCCGAGCCGCAGCCTTCCTTCGCGCCGGTCAGGCGCAGGCGGTCGCGCAAAACGTCCAGCAGGCTTTCCTGCGGGTCGCACAAATATTCAACCGTATCGCCATTGATTTTCGTTGTGACATGTAGCTTGCTCATGACCGGCCTCCGGCGCGTTGTTGGGCGATTTTGGCGGCACGTTTTGCCAGCACCGCTGAGACATCCTTGCGAAATTCGACGGTGCCGCGTTTGTCGCTGATCGGTGTGGCGGCGGCGGCGCAGGCGGAGCCGCAGGCCTCAAGCGCTGCGTCATCCAGCTTGCTGCCGATCAGGGCATTGGCCGCGGCATCGACCAGCAGAACCGTTGGCGCAACCGCCCCCAGACTGACCCGGGCGGCGGTGCAGACGCCGTTGTCGTCCAGCACCAGACTGACCCCGGCCGAACACACCGCGATATCCATTTCGGTGCGCGGGATGAACCGCAGATAGGCGTCACCGCAGTGCCCCGGACGGGCCGGCAGGAAGATCGAGGTGACAAATTCACCTTTCCCAAGTGAGGTTTTGCCAGGGCTGACCGGAATATCGCCAACCGGGCAATCCCGCACGCCTTCAGGCCCATGAATACGCGCCACTGCGTTGGCGGCGACCATCGCAGGGACTGAATCCCCAGCCGGTGAGGCGTTGCAAAGATTGCCCGCCATCGTGCAGCGGCCCTGCACCTGGGTCGAGCCGATCAATTCAAACGCTTCAACCACACCGGGCCAGTCGGCGGTGACGCCGGCATTTTCGCCAAGCTCGGCGCCCGAGACCGCAGCGCCAATGCGCCAGCCGCCATCTTCGGCGGTGATGTCACGCATTCCGGCGATTTTCTTGATGTCAACGACGAGGGCAGGTTCAACCATTCCGGCCTTCATCTGCACCAACAGGTCGGTCCCACCGGCCAGGACGCGCGCAGGTCCAGCGCATTCGGCCAGCAGGCGCGAGGCCTCCTTGGCGGTTTCGGGGGCGGCGTATTGCATGATCGTACTTCCCACATCAGAACTGTGTCGGCCTCGTGTTGCGGGCGACTCTTGCGCGGCAGCATGAAGGTTGGATTTGCCAATTTCAAGATATGTTTCTGCGCGCCTGCAAGGGAAGGTATCAGAAACCGCAGGGGGCCAACGAAAAACGCCGCCCGAAGCAATATCGGGCGGCGTTCAGAATTTCGGTTCCGGCAGGCTTGCCGAAAAAACGATTACATCGCTTTAAGCTCTGTCGCGTTTTCTTTGCCGTTACGGCCGGTTTCCAGCTCGAACGAGACTTTCTGGTCGTCATTCAGGCCGGTCAGACCAGCGCGCTCAACAGCGGAAATATGTACAAACACATCCGAGCCGCAATTGTCAGGCTGAATAAAGCCGAAGCCTTTAGTT
>CAYXXQ010000352.1:0-3742 GCA_964469075.1 uncultured Rhodobacter sp. | reverse complement strand
TCGTCATGCATTTCCATCACCGCCTCGCCATATTCCAGCGTATAGGCCTGTTCAATCGTGCGCCCCGGCAGTTTGCCCTTCTTGCGGATCGGCACGAAGCCGACGCTTAACTGATGCGCGATGGCCCCGCCCAGAATGAAGCCGCGCGCTTCAAGGCCGACGACTTTGTCAATCGGCTCCCCGGCGAAAGGGTGCAGCAACTGGTCGATGGCAATGCGAAACCCGCGTGCATCGGCGAAAAGCGTGGTGACATCACGAAACATGATGCCGGGCTTGGGGAAATCGGGAATGGTGCGGATGTAGTCTTTGACATTTGTCGAAGGGGCCATGATCAAACCTGCTTGCTGAAACCATTTGCGGGGTTGGTTTAGCGGTTAAACGGCCGGTCCGAAACCACCTATTCCGTCTTTTTCGCTTTCTGCCATGCCGAATGGCTTGCAAGCCACGCGCGAAGCGCGAAAAGGTGATCCACGCAACCAGCGGAGCACGCGATGAAATATCCACCAACCACCAAAACCCCGGCTGATGCGGCCAGCAGACGCGCCCAACCGGCGGTGATCTGCTATCCGACCGACACATTGCCAGCCCGCCCGATGGCCTTGTATCAAGCCGCGCGGCAAGGCCTGACCAAGCAGTCGGAAACAATAGTGCCAGCGCGTGATGCCGCCTGCTTCAGCGTCCCTGCCGGGCATTTCTTTCGCATCACCTCAGTTGATGGCCCGCAAGTCGGCGACCTCAACCTCTGGAACGCCAATGATTTGTCCGAGCGGTTCTATTCCGGCAAAACCCGCGCGCTGCACGGCACCCACCTGTCCACCGGCGACAGCATGTGGTCGTCCTTTCCGCAGATGCGGCCAATGGCGACGATCACCCATGACACGCTGGACTGGTACGGCTGGGATCAGGACGGCGGCTCGGTCCATGACGTGATCGGCACCCGCTGTGATCCCTACACCAACCAGGTTCTTAACGGCGTTGATTACCACCATTGCTGCCACAGCAACCTGACCCGGGCCCTGGCCGCCCGCACTGGCCAGCCGCTGGCGGCGGTGGAAGACTTGGTGCATGACGTTCTGAACGTGTTCATGTGCACCGGGTTTACGGCCGATACGCATCAGTATTTCATGAAGGCCAGCCCGGTGCGGCCCGGCGATTATCTTGAGTTTTTTGCCGAGATTGATCTTATGGGGTGTCTGTCGGCCTGCCCCGGCGGCGATTGCTCGGCCGAACATTCCAGCGATGTGACCCAATGCCACCCGCTTCTGGTCGAAACCTTCCGCCCCAAAAACGGCGCGCTGGACGGCTGGCAATCGCCACCCCTTAACCCCTACAGCCGCCGCCACGGCACTTAATACAACAACGCCCACCCATCATTGTTCCTAAAGTACTCAAGAAAAAGACCCGTCAGCCCGCACCCCGCAAACTGGCGGTCATCACCCCCATCGCAATCAGCGCGATCCCCCCGGCTCGGGTCATGCCGCGCAGAACCGATGGCCGGGCAATCCGGGCGCGCAACTGATCGGCCAGCACCGCATAGGCCAGCGCATTCAGCGCCGCTAAACCAACAAAAGTGGCAATCAGGATGCCAAACTGCGGCGCCAGCGCCGCCTCGGTGCGCAGAAACTGCGGCACGAATGCGATAAAGAACGCGATGGATTTGGGGTTGAGGGCGGTGACCAGCATCGCATGTCCAAACACCTTGCCCGCAGGCAAATTGGCCTGGACGCCTTCGGCCGCAAGCCCTTTTTGCGGCAGATGGCGCAGCAACTGCATCCCAAGATAAACCAGATAAACCGCACCAGCCCATTTCAAGACAGTGAATAATGTGGCCGAGGCCAGCACCAGCCCCCCCAGCCCCAGCAGCGACGCCGTCATCGCCAGCAAATCCCCCAGCGCCACCCCGGCAGCCGTCGCCAAGGCCACCCGCCGGCCTTGGCTCAGCGCATAGCTGAGCACCAGCAGGATCGTCGGCCCTGGGATCAGCAACAGCACGGTCGAGGCGGCAACAAATGCCAGCCAAAGATTGAAATCCATCGGTCGCTCCCGTTTTTTTCTTAGTATCAGGTCTTGCGACGCTCCGTCAGCAGCCGCATCAGCAGTTCCAGCGGCCCGCGTTTCGCCACGCGTGCCCAGCTGCGGGCAAATATCGCCGCCAGCGCGCAAAAGCCAAGGCTGCCCCAGAAAACAGCACTTGATCCGACCGTGCCGTTGATCCAGCCCATTTCTTCCATCACCCCCATGCCGATCATGATATGCGCGACGTATAGGGTCAGGGTCTGACGGCCAGGTGCTGTCAGCCATGCCAACAGGTGCATTCGGTTTAACAGCGGCGTCAGCAACAGCGTTGCACCGATGACGGCCACCGCACTTCCTGCCCCGGCGGTCATGTAAAACGGCCCCGGCGGGATCGGTGATGTGCCAAACAACGCGACCAGATCCTCGGTCGGCATCAGCGTTTGCGGCAAGACAGACAGGGCAGAAACCACCGTTCCAAACCAGACCATTGCCCATTGCATGCGTTTTTCCGCCAAGGGCAATCGGCCAAGCCAGATGCCAAACAGCAAAAACGCCAACCAGGGTAAAACCGGATGCCAGCCGTTGAAAAAGCTGTGCCGCAGAAATCCCGTTAAGGTCCAGAAATCGGCATATTCATAGGTCTGCCAGTTCCAGCCATGCTCATAATCAAGGGCGATCAACGCGATCAGGCCAATCAGCAGAACGCCAAGGATGCCCAGCCAGACCCCCTTTGGACCGGCCCCGATGAAGGCCGCGCCGAAGAAGAAATATAGGCCGTAATAATGCAGAATATCCGCATCGAAAATCAGCATATTCACCATGCCGATCACAAACAAAAACAAAGCCCGTTTCAGCATCAAGGCCAAGGGCGCGCGCGCCAGGGTGATGCCAACGCCCGCCAGCACGACAAAAACCGCCGCAGCGCGGCCTTCCAGGGCCGATGTGAAAAATTCGCCGATGTCATTGGTCGGGGCGGGGTCAGCAACGATGCGAAAGTTAACCAACACCATGCCGCAAAAAGCCAGAAACCGCGCCGCGTCCAGCCCATGCAGCCGCGTCACAGGATGCGCCCGGCCACCGCATCGAGTTTGGCCACCATGTCGGGTGCGCGTAAATCCGGGGCGGTCAGAACCGCGTATTCCAGCGCCCGGTCGCAGCCGTGTTTGCATGGGGTGCGTTTGGCGCCCAAGAGGCCCGGCAGGCGTTTCACCAGCCCGCGCGCTTTGGTGGCGTTGCCCATCAGGGTGGCGATAATCCGGGCGATATCAACCTCACCGTGATCCGGATGCCAGCTGTCATAATCGGTGATCATCGCGACGCTGGCGTAACATAACTCGGCCTCGCGGGCGAGTTTTGCTTCGGGCATGTTGGTCATTCCGATCACATCGGCCCCCCAGCGCTCGCGATACATCCGGCTTTCGGCCAGGGTGGAAAATTGCGGCCCTTCCATCGCCAGATAGGTGCCACCGTTATGCACGACGATGCCCTCGGCCTTGGCGGCGGCAAGGCAGGCCGCGCCCAGACGCGGGCAGGTCGGATGCGCGACCGAGACATGGGCGACAAAGCCTTCGCCGAAGAACGATTTTTCCCGCGCAACCGTGCGATCGATGAACTGGTCGATGATAACGAAATCCCCCGGCGCCATTTCGTCGCGAAAAGAGCCGCAAGCCGAGACCGAGATCACATCGGTCACGCCTGCGCGTTTCAGCGCGTCGATATTGGCGCG
>CAYXXQ010000351.1:0-3745 GCA_964469075.1 uncultured Rhodobacter sp. | reverse complement strand
TTGGGCGGCCGACTGGACGCCTCCTGGGCGCGCTGGTCGCGGCCCTGGACCAATGTGGCCTGGGCGTTCCTGACACTCGGCATCATGCTGGGCAGTTGGTGGGCCTACTACGAACTCGGCTGGGGCGGTTGGTGGTTCTGGGATCCGGTGGAAAATGCCAGCTTCATGCCCTGGTTGATCGCCGGTGCCTTGCTGCATTCCGCGATTGTCGTGGAAAAGCGCGAAAGCCTGAAAACCTGGACGATCCTGCTGGCAATCCTGGCCTTTTCCTTCTCGCTGATCGGCACGTTTATCGTGCGCTCGGGCGTGATCACCTCGGTCCATGCCTTTGCCAATGATCCCGAGCGCGGCGTGTTCATCCTGGGCATTCTGGTGATCGCCATTGGCGGGTCATTAACCTTGTTTGCGGTGCGCGCGTCGTCCTTGCAGTCAAAAGGCGTGTTTTCAATGGTCAGCCGGGAATCAGCGCTGGTACTGAACAATGTCCTGCTGGTTGTGGCCGCTTTTGTAGTGTTTGTCGGCACGGTTTGGCCGTTGATTTCGGAAATCGCATTTGACCGCAAACTGTCCGTTGGCGCGCCGTTCTTTGACATGGCGTTCACGCCTTTCATGGTGGTGCTGGCGATGGTCTTGCCGCTGGGCGCGATGCTGCCCTGGAAACGCGCTGATCTCGGCCGGTCGATGCGCCCGCTTTGGGGGCCACTTGCGTTGTCGGTTGCCTTTGGCGCGCTGGTTCTGGTGTTGCAGACCGGTACGCGGATGATGGGCCCGATTGGCCTGACACTGGCGATGTGGCTGCTTTTGGGGGCGCTGACCGATACGGCCACGCGCGTCCGGCTTGGAAAGGTTCCGCTTGGCGACAGCTTTCGGCGACTGCGCAATCTGCCGCGCGCTGATTTCGGCAAGATGGTGGCCCATGCCGGGCTTGGGCTGACGATCTTTGGCATCAGCGCCATCACCGCCTGGGAGACCGAGGACATCCGCGTCGCCAAACCCGGCGACAGTTTTGAAATCGCAGGCCCTATCAGCACCTATGAAATCCGATTTGACGCGGTTAACACCGTCCAGGGGCCAAACTATGTCGCCACCCAAGGCGTGTTTACGGTGCTGGTCAAGGGGCGCGAAATCTCGACCCTGAAGCCCGAAAAGCGGGTCTATTCGGTGTCGCAGATGCCCACGACCGAGGCTGCGATGGATATCGGCATCACCCGCGATGTTTATCTGGTGATCGGTGATCCGCAGGATAGCGGCGGGTTCGCGGTACGCTCTTACGTCAAGCCGTTTGCCAACTGGATCTGGTTTGGCGCCACGATCATGGCGCTTGGCGGCTTGCTAAGCCTGACCGACCGGCGATACCGCGTGGCGGCTGGCGCAAAACGGCGCGCAGCCGCTGACACGGTGGCAGCAGAATGATGCGGCTGTTGCGCCTGACGCTGCTGGCCGTGCTGCTGGCAACCCCGCTTTGGGCCGTGCAACCGGATGAGGTGTTGTCCGACCCGGCCCAGGAAGCGCGCGCGCGCGAAATCTCTCGCGAGCTGCGTTGCCTGGTTTGTCGCAACGAAAGCATTGACGACAGCAATGCCGGGCTGGCCCGCGACCTCAGGCTGTTGGTGCGGGAACGCATCACCGCTGGCGACAGCAACGAGGAAGTGATCACCTTCGTCGTTGACCGCTATGGCGAATACGTCCTGCTAAGGCCCCGCGCCACGGGCAGCAATCTGCTGTTGTGGATGGCTGGGCCGCTGATGCTGCTGCTGGCTGGATGGATCGGCATCGCCTTCATTCGCAAGCGCCGCGATGGAACTGTCGTCGCCCTCAATGCGGAAGAACAGGCGCGCCTGGATCAATTGCTGAAAGAATAACGCCACGTCGCGGTATTTCCGGGTCGCGAGGCGCAGCAATACCCGCTAAAACCGGGCAAAGACATGCCAATACGGGAGCCCGGCAATGGTTTACAAGGCGATTGATTACAAGGTTGCGGATGATATCGCGACGATTACCCTGAACCGGCCGGATGTTCTGAACGGCCTCAACGATCAGATGCGCGCCGAAATTCTGGATGCGGTGCGTGAGGCTGGCAAGGCCGCGCGGGTGCTGGTGATCACTGGTGCCGGCCGGGGGTTTTGTTCGGGCCAGGATCTAGGTGGGGCCAAGGACGTCGCGCATATTGATCTGGAAGGCACGCTGCGCGACGAGTACGAGCCGATGCTGAATGCGATCTATGATTGCCCGATCCCGACGATTTCCGCCGTTAATGGCGCGGCTGCCGGGGCGGGGGCCAATCTGGCGCTGGCCGCAGATGTGGTGATCGCCAAGGAAAGCGCTTACTTCATGCAGGCTTTTGCGTTGATCGGGCTGATCCCCGATGCCGGTGGCACCTATTTCATGCCGCGTAATATGGGCTTTGCCAAAGCGATGGGTGCGTCGCTGTTTGGCGACAAAATCTCAGCTCGGCAAGCCAGCGATTGGGGCCTGATCTGGGAGGCGGTTCCAGACGCCGAATTTGACGCCGTGATCCAGACCCGAGCCGCCAAACTGGCCGCCGGCCCAACGGCGGCATATCGTAAAATCAAACAGGTGATCCGCGCCAGTTTTGAAAACGATCTGGCCAGCCAGCTGACGCTGGAAGCGCGGGTGCAGGGCGAGGCCGGTAAGACCCGCGATTTCGCCGAAGGGGTTCTGGCGTTTAACGAAAAACGCAAACCTCGGTTTGAGGGGCGGTAGAGGGTTAACGCCTGTGTTTCGCTTGGGTCTGGCGTTGTCGATTTGAGTATTTTTGGAACAATGATGCCAGGGTTGTGGCTGGCTTTAGCGCCCTTTGGGGCCTTCATAGGCGCGTTCGACTTTAGCGACGCGCAGGGTATAGTGTTGATACCACTTGGTTTTTCCCAAGCTTTGGGCCAATAGATGCGCGCTGATCTGTTTCCAGGCCAGCAGATCGGCCTCGGTTCGCCAGTAGCTGATGGTGATGCCCAACCCCTCGGCGTCGCGGGCGCTTTCTATGCCGATATAGCCGGGTTGCTGTGCGACCAGTGACACCATCTTATCGGCCATCACCCCATAGCCCTGATCGCCATCGCTGCGCTGTGCGGTGAAAATCACGGCGTAATATGGCGGGTCGGGCAGGGGGGCGAAGCGGGACATTTAGGCGCCTTGGCAACAGGGATCAGACGGCCGGGACATGCCAGGCCGTCTGGTTGATTGCTATTCGGCGGCCATCTTGATGACCGGTTCCATCTGCGACAGTACCTCGTCACTGAGATGGCACTTCAACTGATGGCCATTGGCAAGGGTGCGGATCGGCGGCACGTCTTGTTCACACAGGCCATTTGGCACCTCGGACTTCCAGCGGCAGCGGGTCTGGAACGGGCAGCCGGAGGGCGGGTTCATCGCCGACGGGATGTCGCCTTCCAGCACGATCCGGCGCTTTATGATCCGAGTATCAGCGATCGGCACCGCGGATAGCAGCGCCTCGGTATAGGGGTGGTAGGGGGGTGAGAACACCTGATCGGTGGTGCCAAGTTCCACAACATGCCCCAGATACATCACCATCACCCGGTCGCTGAGATAGCGCACGATTGACAGATCATGGCTGATAAACAGCAATGTTGTCAGTTCCTTACGCTGGATTTCCATCAGCAGATCGGTGACAGCTGCCTGCACAGATACATCCAATGCCGACACCGGTTCATCCGCAACAACGATCTTGGCGTCACCAGCAAAGGCGCGGGCGATGCCGACGCGC
>CAYXXQ010000350.1:0-3751 GCA_964469075.1 uncultured Rhodobacter sp. | reverse complement strand
TGGCGCGGCCGATCACCCAACTCATCTCATTAAACAAGCTGAAAGAAGAGCCGTTGCTTTCCACGAATGAAATCAGAAACAGGTTTTGCACATCAGGAAAGATCGACAAAGGCGGCGCCAGACGGCCGCGATCCCAGGGCAACAGGGACGGGTCAACATAGGGCACCTCCCAATCATAGCCGGTGGCGCAGATCACCTCGTCAAATTCCTGTGTATGCCCGCCCTTGAAGCGCACAAGATTGCCGTCAAACCCAATGATATCCGGCAAGATTTCAACATCGCCATGCCTGAGGTGGTGAATGAACTGATCGTTCAGCAATGGATGGGTTTCCATCAGCCGGTGATCGGGCTTGGGCATGCCATATTGCCCCAGGTCACCGACGATCACCTTCAGCAGTTTCTGAAAAATCCGTTGCCGCAGCCAAATCGGTAAGGGCGGGCCATTGTCGGCGAAAACATCGGCAGGCTTGCCAAGGATATGCTTGGGAATGATGTGATAGCCCCGCCGCAGCGACACCGCCACGTTGTCAGCGGTTTGGGCCGCATCGCAGGCAATATCGACGCCGGAATTGCCAAGTCCGACGACCAGCACGCGCTTGCCCGCAACCTCGCTGGCGCGGCGATAGCTGGCGGCGTGGCGCAGGGTGCCGCTGAATTCGCCGGGCCAGGTCGGCAGGATCGGTTTCCAGTTCGACCCATTGGCAGCGATCAACCAGCGGAAGGTTTCCGGGGTGCCCGCATCGGTCGTCACCTGCCAGCCGCCATCGACCGGCAGCGCTTTGGTTACGCTTTCACCAAGCCTTGCATTGGCATAGAGGTCATAGGCCTGCGCGAAATCCCGGATATAGCGCAGGATATGCTTGCGCGAGGGGTAGTCCGCCCAGGTATCCGGCATCGGAAAACCTTCAAACCCGGTCATCGTGCGCGATGAAATCAGATGCGCGCTGTCATAGATCGGCGAGGCCGGATCGTCGCGGTTCCAAAGACCGCCAAAATCCGCGTTGCGTTCAAAAATCACGAACGGGATGCCAAGGCTGGCCAGCACCCGCGCTTGCGTCAGCCCAGCAGGCCCGCCGCCAATGATCGCGGCCCGGTCGGTCACGTTACCAATGCCCGGTGTTTTTCATGCTGGCCCAGGGTTCTGCCTTGGGCAGCGCAGCACCTGCCTGCAAAAACTCGATCGACACATTGTCGGGCGAGCGCACAAACGCCATCCGCCCGTCATGCGGCGGGCGATTGATAATGACGCCGTTCTCCATCAGAAACTGGCAGGTTTCATAAATATTATCGACCTCAAACGCCAGATGCCCGAAATGCCGGCTGTCGCTTGGCAAGCCGTCATCGCCATCCCAGTTATAGGTCAGTTCGGTGGTGATCTCGGGCTGGCCGGGGGCGGACAGATGGACAAGGGTGAACCGCCCTTCCTCGCTGTCATAGCGACGACTGACCTCCAGCCCCAACAAATCGCAGAAAAAATGCATTGACGCGTCAAGGTCCTTGACCCGGACCATCGTGTGCAGAAATTTGATACCCATCATGCCATCCTTTGTCAGCGCATCGCTTTCACCCAGCTTTCCAGATGCAGGGCCGATCCGCAATGGCGATTGCACGTCCTTGTGTTCCTGCTCGTCAAACCGGGTTGGCATGGTTACCTATGACCCTGATGCGCGCAAAAAGGATCCAGCCGATGACCCAGCCCAGCTATTTCATTCCCCACGGCGGCGGCCCCTGCTTTTTCATGGACTGGGATCCACCGCAGACCTGGGACGCGATGCGCGGGTTTCTGGAAACTCTGGTCGCAGGCCAAGCGGAACAGCCAAAGGCGGTTCTGGTTGTCACGGCCCATTGGGAAACCCCTGTGGTGACGGTGTCAAGCAAGCCCGCCCCGGACCTTCACTATGATTACTACAATTTCCCGCCGCATACCTATCAACTGGACTGGCCCGCCAAAGGTGATCCGGCGTTGGCGGCGCGGGTTGCGGCGCTTGTTCAGGCAGCTGGTCTTGAGGTCGCTCTGGATGACCAGCGCGATTACGACCACGGCGTGTTCGTGCCGATGAAGGTGGCGATGCCCACGCCGGACATCCCGGTCGTGGCGATGTCGATCCGGCAGGATCTGGATCCGGCGCATCATCTGGCGGTCGGCCACGCCTTGCGGCCTTTGCGCGATGAGGGCGTGCTGGTCATCGGCTCGGGCCTTAGTTATCACAATCTTGGGGTGATGCTGGGCCGAGGCGACGCGGCCCCGTCCTGGCAGTTTGATCGCTGGCTGACCGATGCGATCACCGGTGATCCGGCCCAACGCGCGGCAGCATTGACCGACTGGCTATCCGCCCCCGGTGCGCGCGCCAGCCACCCACGCGAAGAACACCTCGCCCCCGTCTGGGTCGCCGCCGGGGCCGGAGGGGACGATCTAGCCAGCCGGGTTTATCACAAGGATCTGATGGGCGCCGCCGTGTCGGCTTTCCGTTTCGGGGCGGCGTCTTAGAGCGCGCTGCAACGCTGAATGCCGGTTTTCAATGGGCGGGCAGGCGGCTAACCTGTGGCCAGCTAACGAACAGAGGGGCAGCATGTCAAAAACCAGCGTTTCGCTTGATCAGATCGCCGCGACCACCAAGGCGGCTTTGATCCGCCACGGGGCTGAAGACTGGATCGCCGCAGAGGTCGCAACCGCCGTCCGCATGGCCGAGGCGACCGGCAACCTGATCTGTGGCCTTTACTATCTGGAAAGCTATTGCCAGCAATTGCAGACGGGCCGGGTCAAGGGCGATGTCACCCCTGTGGTCAGCCAAAAGCGCACAGCATCGGTCGAGGTTGACGCGAAACTCGGCTTTGCCCAACCGGCCTTCGCGCGCGGATTGCCGTTGGCGCTGGAAACCGCGCGCAGCGCTGGCATTTGCGCGCTGGCGATCCGGCACGCGCATACCTGCACCTCGCTTGGCTATTTCACCGAACAGATCGCCAAGGCCGGGCTGATCGGCATCGGCTTCACCAATGCCAGCGCCGTGGTGTCACCGCCCGGCGGCACCAAGGCGGTGCTGGGCACCAACCCGATGGCAATGGCGGTGTCGGCCAAAGACGGTAGCGTGGCGTTTCAGTTTGATCAGTCAACCAGCGCCGTGGCCCTAGGCAAGATCACGATGGCCGCCAGTGCCGGGCAGGATATTCCGCTTGGTTGGGCCGTTGATGCGGCGGGCCAGCCGACGACGGATGCAAAGGCGGCGCTGAAAGGCTCGCTCGTGTCAACAGGTGGTTACAAAGGCTGGGGCTTTGGGCTGATGGTCGAAACCTTGGCTGCCTGCATGATGGGCACGGCCTTGTCCCAGGACGTGAAAGCCCTGAAAGCCCCGGATGGCCCGCCGCATGATCTGGGGCAGTTTTACATCCTGTTGGATCCTGAAACCTTCGCTGGGGCCGAGTTCTGGACCGGTCTTGCAAAGCTTTCAGGCGCCGTCGATGCCCAGGAAGGCGCACGGCTGCCGGGGGCTAAACGGGTACTGCCGGACACGGTTTCGATAGACGCGGCCCTTTGGGACAAGGTGTCGGCATTGGCGGTTTAAAACAAATCGCTCTAATCTGCCGCCAGCCGCAATTCCCGCCTTGCAGGCAAGCCCGACACCTGCTGCGTCACCTCGCGCAGCAGTTTCAGCTTGATCCGTTCGGGATAGGCGGCAAAGCCATCGGCACTGATGACAAAAGCGTTTTCCCCGGCGACGACGTTTTCCCAGAAATAGCTGACAAGATCAGGTTC
>CAYXXQ010000349.1:0-3784 GCA_964469075.1 uncultured Rhodobacter sp. | reverse complement strand
ACCGGCCAGATGCAGGAACCCGCCATGCAAGAAGGTTGAGGTAACAAGCGTGTGCCAAGCCTCGCCACTACTGACCCAGCCCGGCACAAGCGCCCAGTTGGAAAACAGCGACATCAAGTCGGTTTCATCGGCGAAATAGGGCAGCGTGATCAGAAAAACCACGCAGTTGATCGCGATCAACAGATAGGTGACGAACGGCGTTTTGTCGGACGGATTATGATCGCGTATGGGAAACATCTGGCCTCGGGATTGTTTGGGGTAAGTTTGCGGATTTTGCCGGTGCTGTCCAGCGGATGTGATGCTAACACGTGTTTGGGCGGTGATGTCGCAGCCCGGCGCGGTTGTTTTCTGCCCTTGCCGGGGTAGCATGGGGCAAGGATAAACATGGGGCACGGGCGTCGGTCGCATCCGGGCCACGCAATTAGTGGGGGCGCAAGATGTTGATTTCAAAACCTGAAAACCCCAGGCGGTCTGCGCGGGGCCTACTTTGGGCGCTGGCGCTGATCGTCGGGGCCGCGCTAACGCCAGCTTTGGCGCAGGCCGAGCCAAAAGTTGTCGATTACTATCACGCGCTGACCAAGCAATTCGCGACGGTCGAGCCGGGGTATACGCTAGTGCAAAAATCCGGCCAATGGATCACCCATGCCCGGGATCTGGAATTTGACTTTCCGGTTCTGGTTGATAGCGGCAACGGCTATCTGATGATCGACGATGAAGGCACTGGCGGTGGCAATTTCCAGACCGAGGTCGTCTATTGGAACACCGAAGATGGCCCGCTGCTGGGGATGGCGGAAACCGCCTATCTGCCACCCTACCCTGACCGCACCAGAATCAGGTTTTTCACCCGTTTCAACAACCGGTGGAGCGAGGTCAGCAGCTATGTCTGGCCGTCGATCACGTTGGCGGATTTCATGCGGCCTGACATGACCATTCAGGACTTACGGATTCTGGAACAAATCGGCACGCAGGTCTATGTGAAATTGCCGCAAAAGGGCTTGGATGCCGAGGCTTGGCTGGTCATCCGCACCAGTCACGTCAATGCGGTTTGCAATGGCGAGGATTGGTTGGTGGTGCCGGACAAAGCGCCCTACCTTTATTACTGCAACCAGTTGCAGGCGCGGCTGTCCAATCACATGGTGGTCGACTGGAACAAGGCCGAAGGCATCTTTCGCAAAGGGCAGTTATCGCGGCGCAATCAGCCCTGGAACTGACGGCACCGGGTGTGATCTGCGAAAAGCAAAGGGCGGCATCATGGCCGCCCTTTTTCCCGATGATCCGATGCGCGCCCTAAAACGGCAGCCCGACATAGTTTTCCGCCAGCGAGGTCAAGGCCGCTTCGGAGCTGAACAAATACTCCAGATCGGTTTGCTGCAATTTGTCCTCATAAGGGATGTTGTCCGGCAGCTTGTGCAGCAGCATCGTCATCCACCAACTGAACCGCTGCGCCTTCCAGATCCGCGCAAGCGCGGTTTCGGAATAATTCTCAAGCCCGGTATCATCACCGTTTTTGTAGTGATCAACCATCGCGTGATAGAGGTAATAGATGTCGCTGGCGGCCGAGTTTAGCCCCCGCGCGCCGGTTGGCGGCACGATATGGGCGGCATCCCCGGCCAGGAACAGATTGCCATAACGCATCGGTTCGGCCACGAAACTGCGCAAGGGCGCGATGGATTTTTCGATGCTGGGACCGGTTTCAAGCCCGGCAGCCACCTCTTTGGGCAGGCGGTTCTTCAGTTCGGCCCAGAAAGCGCTGTCTGACCAGTCGTCAACCGTGTCGGTCAAGGGCACCTGGATGTAATAGCGGCTCAGCACCTGACTGCGCAGTGAACACAGGGCAAAGCCGCGGTCGTTCTTTGCATAGATCAGCTCAGGACTGACCGGTTTGGTGCGGCTAAGAACCCCAAGCCAGCCAAAGGGATAGATCTTTTCATATTCGCGCAAAACATCAGACGGGATCGCCTTGCGGCTGGGGCCGTGAAAGCCATCTGCCCCAATGATATAGTCGCAATCTATGCGAATAATCTCGTCGCCATCGCGATAGGTGATGTAGGGTGCGGCGGCTTTCAGATCGTGGAGTTTCACGTCATCGACATTGTGGATGACCTTGCCACCGCGTTTTTCACGCGCATCATAAAGGTCGCGGGTCAGTTCGGTCTGGCCGTAAACCACCACCGAATTGCCGCCGGTATGACCCGCCAGATCAACCCGACGCGTGCGATCACCGTCAGCGATGTAAAACCCGTCATGGATTTCGCCCTCGGCATCCATACGCGCGCCGCACTGCGCCTCGCGCATCAGATCGGCGAAACCGTGTTCCAGAACACCGGCCCGGATCCGGCCCAGCACATATTCGCGGCTGTGTTTTTCCAGCACGATATTATCGATGCCTTGCAGATCCAGCAATTGCGACAGCATCAGGCCCGACGGGCCGCCGCCAATTATCCCGACTTGAGTTTTCATCTTGGACTCCCTCACTTGAGGCCTGGATTATGGCGGATCAGCCTAGTGTTTGGAATGGACGCAGGCGGCAAGTATTTGTAGTATTCGAACATGAAACAGTCGCAAATACAAAACTTCAACCTGTTTGGCGAGGTCGGCGATCTGCCAGACGTCGTCCATTGCGAAACCATTGAAACCAGATCGCAACTGCATGATTGGGAGTTTTCGCCCCACCGCCATGCCCGTCTACATCAGATCCTGCTGATCAGCGACGGCGGCGGCATGACCGAAATCGACGGCACCCCGCACGTCCTGGCACCCGGCCAATTCATCAATATGCCCACCGGAACCGTCCACGGGTTTTCGTTTCTGGCCGACACCCGAGGTTGGGTGGTCACACTTGCAGCGGAGTTTCTGGACGAAATTTTGCGCGACAGTGAAGGATTGCGCCCGGTTTTGATGCGACCATTGATCGGCGGAGCATCGTTAGAAATAAGGGCGATCATGGAGGCGATTTTTCAAGTATTCAACGACCGCCGCTTTGCCAGGGCCCATCTGTTGCGCAGCCAGTCAGCCCAGTTGCTAGGCCAAGTCGCGCGGCAGATGTTTGAGACGGGCAATGCAAGGGCGCCAGCGACAGAAACCAGCTTGCAGCGAAGATTTGAAGATCTGGTCGACAAGCATTTTCTGGCGCATTGGACAGTCGCGCAATATGCCGCCGCCTTGGCAATTTCGACGACGCATTTAAGCCGGGTCATGCGCCAGACGACCGGCATGCCCGCCTCACGCATAATCGAAGCGCGGATGATCCGTGAGGCGCGGAGGCAGCTGATTTTTACCAATTTGGGGATATCACAGATCGCCTATGCACTTGGATATATCGATCCCGCGTATTTCAGCCGGACTTTCAGTAAAGTCACGGGTTTGTCACCGAAGGCCTTTCGCGCCCAAAGCGAGGGGCGGTAAGCTTCCGGAAGCAAGGAGGGGGAGGCTATCTGCCGCCCCCACACCCCCACCGAGGATATTTTTGAAAGAAAGAAAATCGGGTGGGGGTCAATCGGTACATTCCAGCATCATCGTGCCCGCGCCGGTGTTGGAAATCGGGATATGGTAATGCTTGTGAACCGGGATCACCTTGTTGCCAAGCGCGCCGCGCATCATCATCCACATCAGGAATTCGGTGCCTTGGGAACCGGCCTTTTCCACCAGTTCGTGGCGGGTGATTTTGGTTAGAGCCTCGGGATCAGTGACGATTTTTTCCATGCACATCTGATCAAATTCCTGGTTGATCATGCCGGCCCGTTCGCCATCAAGCTGATGGCTAAGCCCGCCGGTGCCCAGCACG
>CAYXXQ010000348.1:0-3803 GCA_964469075.1 uncultured Rhodobacter sp. | reverse complement strand
GTGACAATATGACATCAGCTAAGAATCCCACTAACTTTAGTGGTGGGAGTATCAAATCACCAGGAAAAAGTAAATCAGTCAGAATACCAGCATATGGCGGAAAATAAAAAATATATATATAAATCATTGTTGGTTAGAGATAATAAGATGGCGAATAAAAAAGGTTACTCAATAGGATTTACATGGATATTTGGTTTAGTAACATTATTTGGTTTAGGAATATTATACATAGTATTCACTCAAGTTTTTGATGCTCACTTAGTCCCGGTAATAAAGGACTTAACAGATAACAGTACGGCTCTAGGGGCAAATATTGACCCGGCAACAAGCGTGCAAATACATGATAGTATAGATAAATATATGTCTTACTTTCATACTTTACCTTACGTACTATTTTTTGTGGTAATAATATACATGTTTATCGCCGCGTTCAAAAAAGAACAGGAGAGTGCCTACCTATGATGATGAAAAATGTCATGGGAGCCCCAGACCCTGAAGAAGAACAGTACGAGATGCCTGATGGAATGGCGGAGTACGAAAATCGTGCAAATAATATTAATAATAAATTAACAGTAAATTTTGTAGATAAAATAATGGGTGGAGCAAATGGCTCAAATTTTTTATCAGGAAAATTTAAATCACTTGATGGAATGGAAAACTATTCACAAAAAATAAAAATGCTTACAGGGTTCAAAATGAATAATGAAACAAACAACACACAAAAAATAAATATGCCAGACAGCATGCAGTCTGAAAATAAAATAGCAACAATGTTGCAACGAAAAAACTCAAATATTGATGTTGCAAATATGCTTGGCGGAAATAGTAAAAAATCCAACATGAATATAAATACCATGCTTGGCGGAAAAAGTAAACACTCCGGCAATAAAATAACTGATATGTTAGGTGGTGGAAATAAAAATTCTGGCAATAAAATAACTAATATGTTAGGTGGCGGAAATAAAAAAACTAGCGATAGCATTAGCATGATGTTCGGTGGAAAAACTAAAAAGGCAGGAATGAATGTTAATAGTATGTTATCTTCAAAAGGTAAAAATGTTAATGTAACAGATTTTTTTGGTTCAACAAATAAAAATAAAAAAATAGAAAGTGTGCTTGGTGTGGGCAATAGAGCTTTTGGCGGATTGAATGCTGCAGATAAAATAAAAAACTTATTCAGACAACCTAAACAATTTAATTTATTATTAAACAAGCCAAAAAATTTAAATATAAAAACTCAAAAACAAAATGCCATAAAAAAAATTAATGGATTTTTAGGCAATGTAAAAAAACCAAAAAGTACAACAAGTAATATTTTTGGTAATCCAGAAAGATATGCACAAAAAAGATTAAAACAAGGAAAAGGACTGCCAATGTTCGGAGATTTTGATAAAGATAAAGTTTTAAACATTTTTGATTGTAGTCCAAGAAACCCAATGCTTCAAGGAAACATACATGGGACCCCAGAAGAAAAAGCAGAACAACAAGAAATGTTAGATGTTATGGCCGATGGTTTATCAGGCAATAAAGAAATGTATCCGCAAAATAATTCAGCATCAGCAAACCCAATGTATGATGCATTAGCAGGAGGAATAGGTGACGAATCAAACCCAATACCTTCAGTTAAAGAAATGGAAGAATTTGCAGGGGACGGAACATCTGTAACAGAATCATTAACTAGCAATCCTTTAGGTTTACCAGAATACACAGAATCAGCCACTGAAGCAGAAGAATTTATAGCAAACACTAAACCACTAGGTGAAGGAATGGATGCTAACGAAGCAAGAATAAATAAAATAGAACAACAACTTGCAACAAACCCTTCATCAAAAGAAAATAAAGGACTTATGAATATATATAATACTTTATTAAGAACCAGAGAAACCTCTGCAGATAGAGCTAAAGCTTTAAGAGAAGTAAATGCTCAGGCCTGGAAACAAACAAAATATGATGATGAAAAAGCATCACGGTTATTTAGAGAAATTAATAATGCTTACAAAATAAAAGTTGATGCAGATAATAGAAGCTATAATACACGTGAAGCTTTAAAGTTTGAAAAAGCAAAATTCGGAATGTTATATGGTAAAGATAAAAGTATGTCAACATTTAATAGAGGAATTCAGCAACAACAACTTGATGCAAACTTAAAAAATCAAGATGCATCCTTAGCATTAAAAGATAGACAGCAAGCACTATTAGAAATAAAATCTGATAGAGATTATAAATTAGGCATTGCAAAATTACGTAATGAAGAACAACGAGGAAATATAGTTAGAGACCAACATAAATTAAATGCCGGAAAAAGTTTAATGGAAGGATTAATGGGTGGAAGTTCTAAACCAGTAGATTGGAATGCAAAAATAAGTAATGCTAATCCAATGAATTTTAATCCATCAAAATTTATGGGAACTCCAGAAAGTGCAAATAACCCTTACGCCCCAAGTGGTGAAATGAAAGTTATGAATAGCGTTGGAGCAAATGTTATACCAAGGTCTTTTTCAGATAAAGTTAAAGAGTCAGTGTCAAATACACAACCAACAACATTGATTCAAGAAAGACGGGACGTTCAACAAATGAAACAACCACCTCAAGCAGTGCAACAACCACAGTATGCGCCAACACCAAGATATATGGCACCACCAGTTCAACAACAAGGATATCCACAACAACAAGTTCAACAACCAGATAGAGAATACGCGCAATACAAAGAAGACAGTGCAGGAAAAGTAACTTACAGACGTGGGGCTTATAGAAAGAGACAATAAATAATTATAACAAAATTATTTAATACAAAGATTATGATGGCTGTAGGCAGTTCTATAGCACAAATTAAAAATATATATATAAACAAGTAAACTAATTGTATAGATAATGGTAAATAAAAATCTATTAAAATTTCTATGTATCATGATATTACTTATTACTTCAGTTAGCTTTGCGAGTGCAGTAGAACCAGTTTCTTACTGGAATTTTGAAGAAAATACAGGAACAACTTTAGAAGACCAAATAGGTTCTAATGACGGAACAATTACTGGAATGACTTGGTCTGGTTCTTATCCTTCTTTTAATGATAGTGGTTCAGGAAAATATTATTCGGGTTCTTTTGACGGAACAAACGATTATGTTTCAATTCCTGATAGTGATGATTTATCTTTTACAAATGAAATATTTTCTATGTCTTATTGGTTTAAATCTACACATCCTGACCCAGAAGTTTTCTTTAATAAAGGAGGTGGTGCTAATGATAGGGAGTATTATATGGAATACGGCACTAGTTCTTTAAAATTTAGAATGTATAATAATGGGCAGAGTACAACTTACGACCAACTTGATTTTACAGATGATTTTGACAATGGAAATTGGTATAATATAATCATAACTGGTGATGGAACTAATATTAAAGGATATGTAAATGGAGTTTTAGAAGATACAACTTTAATAACTATCGGAATGTCTAATCTTGTAAGTACATTAAATATAGGTCGATATAGTGGTGGTTCTTTATATTGGGCAGGGCAAATGGATGAACTTAAAATTTTTAATAGTTCTTTAAACTCTACAGAAATAACTAATCTTTACAAAACTGGAAGAACAACAAACACTACAATACCAACTGATAACATTGTTGCTTACTTGCCTTTAAATGACGAACAAGGAGATTTTGATGTTAATGGTGCTACAGGAACTGAAGGAATATTAAATGGTGCGATGAGTTTTGACGGTACAGATGATTATATTGATAGTTCTAGTTATTACGACATTCCTAATTCTTTATATTATTCTGTTGGAGGATGGTATAAAGC
>CAYXXQ010000347.1:0-3879 GCA_964469075.1 uncultured Rhodobacter sp. | reverse complement strand
CAGCACTGTTTTTAGGCGCGACCGTCGGTTGGCGACGGTGGAGTGCGATTGCCGTCGGTTTCCTGGGCGTTTTGATCATCATCCGTCCCGGCATGGCCGGTTTTCAGCCCGAAAGCCTGTTTGCCGTCTTGGGCGTCGTTGGCCAGGCCGCGCGTGATCTGTCGACCCGGGCCGCGCCAAAATCGGTGTCCTCCCTTCGGATCGGGTTTTATGGCGTGGTGTCACTGATGATCTTGGGGGCCGTTCTGATGCTGGTCAGCACCCCGCCGGTCATGCCAGAGCGGTCGATCCTACCGCTTCTGATCCTGATGACCGGGCTTGGCACCTTTGGCTATCACATGCTGAACCTGTCGATGCGCCTTGGCGATGTCGCGGTCGTCGTGCCGTTTCGTTACAGCCGCATTCTGTTTGGCATCATCGGCGGCATGCTGGTCTTTGCGGAGCGTCCGGATTTCTGGACCTATTTCGGGGCGGCGATCATCATCCTGACCGGGCTTTATTCTTTCATGCGCGAACGCAAACGCCGCAGCGCGGCATAGACCCTTCCATCTTGCAGGCCGGGGCGCTAAAGACAGCGCAGCATTTGCCAGCAAAGGACATTCCGACATGAGCGCCATTATCGACATAACCGCCCGCGAAATCCTTGACAGCCGGGGCAACCCGACGGTCGAAGTTGATGTGACCCTGGAAGATGGCACAATGGGCCGCGCAGCGGTGCCTTCGGGTGCCTCAACCGGCGCGCATGAAGCGGTGGAGCTTCGGGATGGCGACGCCGAGCGCTATGGCGGCAAGGGCGTTCTGAACGCTGTCGCTGCCGTCAACGGCGAAATCGCCGAGGCGCTGCTGGGGGTCGATGCCACAGAACAGGTGGCGATTGATCTGGCGATGATTGATCTGGATGGCACGCCCAACAAGGCGCGGTTGGGCGCCAACGCGATCCTTGGCGTGTCGCTGGCCACCGCCAAGGCGGCAGCGGATTTCACCGCGCAGCCGCTTTACCGCTATATCGGTGGCACCTCGGCGCGCATCCTGCCGGTGCCGATGATGAACATCATCAACGGTGGCGAACATGCCGACAACCCGATCGACATCCAGGAATTCATGATCATGCCGGTCAGTGCTGACACCCTGGCCGACGCGGTGCGCATGGGGGCCGAGGTGTTTCACACCCTGAAGAAAGAACTTTCGGCCGCCGGTCATAACACTGGCGTCGGCGACGAGGGCGGTTTTGCCCCCAACCTCAGCTCCACCCGCGATGCCCTTGATTTCATTCTGAAGTCCATCGAAACTGCGGGCTATAAACCGGGCGAAGATATCCACCTGGCGCTTGATTGTGCCGCGACCGAATATTTCAAGGACGGCAAATACCACCTGAAAGGCGAAGGCAAGACCCTCAGCCCGGATGAAAACGCGGCTTACCTGGCCGCACTTGTGAGCGACTACCCGATCATTTCGATCGAGGACGGCATGTCAGAAGACGACTGGGATGGCTGGCAGGCGCTGACAGACGCGCTGGGCGACAAGGTGCAACTGGTTGGTGATGATCTGTTCGTCACCAATCCGACCCGCCTGGCCGAAGGCATCAAGCGTGGCTGCGCCAATTCGATGCTGGTCAAAGTCAACCAGATCGGCACCCTCACCGAAACCCTGCAAGCGGTCGAAATGGCCCACCGCGCAGGCTTCACCAACGTGATGAGCCACCGCTCAGGCGAGACCGAGGACGCGACCATTTCCGATCTGGCCGTGGCAACCAATTGCGGCCAGATCAAAACCGGCAGCCTCGCCCGCTCGGACCGGTTGGCGAAATATAACCAATTGATCCGCATCGAAGAATCCCTTGGGGCCGTCGCCGAATTCGCCGGCCGCAGCATCTTACGCTGATCCGCTTCTTTATTGCCAAAATACTCAAATCCGCCTGCCCCAACCGGGGCAGGCTCAT
The DNA here is from genome assembly GCA_964469075.1 of uncultured Rhodobacter sp. Taxonomy (GTDB): domain Bacteria; phylum Pseudomonadota; class Alphaproteobacteria; order Rhodobacterales; family Rhodobacteraceae; genus UBA5972. The sequence continues at coordinate 1,940 of CAYXXQ010000347.1, read as the reverse complement.
TATAACGGCGCGGCACGCGCCGCCTTCAGGCAAGGCTGATCCGTCCGCCGAAAATCGCCTGCGTAACCCCGGTCGTCGCCGGGGCCGACAGACTTTGCCCTTGTTGCACCCGCATCGCCAGATAGGCAAAGGCCTGCGCTTCAAGCATGTCGCCATCCAGCTTGGCAGTATCGATATCGACGACCTCATAGGGCAACAGCCGCGCCAGTTCGGCCATCAAAAACCCGTTCTTGCGCCCGCCACCGCAGACCAGAACCCGCTTGATACCCTTGGGCGCATAGGCAAACCCGGCCTTGACCGCACGCGTGGTCGCTGCGGCCAAAGTCGCCAGTCCATCCGTGTCAGACAGACCCTGCACTGCCGCGACAAGATCAGCAAAATCATTGCGATCCAGTGACTTGGGGGGCTTGCGGCGGAAGTATTCCCCACCCAGAAACCCGTCGACAATCCCGTCATCGACCGTGCCCAAGGCCGCCAGCGCGCCGCCGTAATCACAGGCCAGCCCGGTGCGGGCTTGCATGAAGTCATCCATCAAGGCATTGGCGGGCCCTGTATCAAAGGCCAGCAGCGCACCGGAGGTTTCCGGGCCTTGGGTCAGCGGATTGACAAAACTGACATTGCCAACGCCGCCAAGGTTCAGAAACGCGATTGGCCCCTCGCCCAGTCGCCGCGCCAAGGCGTAATGATAAAACGGTGCCAGCGGGGCGCCCTGCCCGCCCGCCGCAACATCAGCGCTGCGAAAATCCCAGGCCACCGGTAAACCGATCTCAGCCGCCAAGGCCGCGCCGTCGCCAACCTGATGGGTGCCACGCCCGCCGGGATCATGCGCCAGCGTCTGGCCGTGAAATCCGACCAGTTCGACCCCGCCAAACCGCTTGATCAATTCAGCATGGGCACGCCTGACGACCGCCTCGGCCTCAGCCGCAGCGGCGTCGCCCGGCCAGCAACCAAATGCGGCCCGGATCACTGCCCGCTCCGCCTCGGAATAGGGGCGAAAGCCGGTCGCGCCGAACTCCTCAACCTCGATCCCGTCGGTCAGGATCATCGCCGCATCTACCCCGTCAATTGATGTGCCAGACATACATCCCAGCACCCAAATCGCATCTTGTTCCGCCATGACCCTTCCCTTTCCTGCGTCAGCATATATAGAGGCCCCTGTGAAAAACACCAATGGAACAAACACATGACCTACCATCCGAAATCCGAATTCCTGCATGAAATGCAGACGCGCGGGTTCCTGGCGGATTGTACCGATCTGCAAGGGCTTGATGATGCGCTGATGGCGGGTGTCGTTCCGGCCTATATCGGCTTTGATGCGACGGCAAAATCCTTGCATGTCGGCAGCCTGATCCAGATCATGATGTTCCGCTGGTTGCAGAAAACCGGTCACAAACCGCTGGTTCTGATGGGTGGCGGCACAACCAAAGTTGGCGATCCATCCTTTCGCGCCGACGAGCGCCCGCTGCTGACCGAAGCGCAAATCAAAGACAATATCGCCGGCATCAAGCAGGTGTTTTCCAACTATGTCAGTTTTGGCGACGGCGTCACCGATGCCACCATGCTGAACAATGACGAATGGCTGAGCGGTCTTAACTACCTTGAGTTTCTGCGCGACATTGGTCGGCATTTTTCGGTCAACCGGATGCTGGCCTTTGAAAGCGTTAAAAACCGGATCGACCGGGAACAGTCGCTGTCCTTCCTGGAATTCAACTACATGATCCTGCAAGCCTATGATTTCATGGAGCTTAACCGCCGTTACGGCTGCCTGTTGCAGATGGGCGGATCCGACCAGTGGGGCAATATCGTTAACGGCATCGATCTGACCCGCCGGGTTCTGGATCATCAGGTTTTCGGGTTGACCTCGCCGTTGCTGACCACATCTGACGGCAAAAAGATGGGCAAATCCGCCGATGGCGCGGTCTGGCTGAACCCGGATATGC
>CAYXXQ010000346.1:0-3883 GCA_964469075.1 uncultured Rhodobacter sp. | reverse complement strand
GTGTCTACAATTCTAGGGGCTATTCAAACTGACGAAAGCGGCATGAAAATTAAACTGAATTCACCTTAACTCAGCCGCAAACCTGTCCCGAAAAGCAGCACCACTTCAGTGCATGCAAAGCACATGAATTTCGGCGGAGAAGCGATTTTCCCTAAACCAGCCATTTACTCACGCCTGAACCGTACCGAAAGTGACAACCGTTAATACAGAAATCTCTATTTCAATTGTCTGGTTTTTTGGGATCAAAAACGGCTAGACAATCAATACAACTCATCCATCCCGGCGCAATCACGGTGACACCATCGATATTGGCGATCAAATCGATGCTTTTATCCAGACTGGCCCGTGCAGTTTCGCGATGCTCAACCTGAACCACGTACAAGGATGACGGCTCATACGTGCCCTTTTCAAGACGCTCAAATGCTTGGACTTCGTAGGGATCAAACCGGCTGTCGCCAAAGCGCGCCATATAGACGATGTCGGTGGGCATGTCGTTTTTTTGCGCAAAAGAGGCAAACTCAGACCATCTGTTCCAGTTGTTTCTAGGAGGAAGCAAACGCAACGTCCCATAGCGTTCAGCAGCTTTGTCCCAGAACGGATCTGTCAGATTGGACTGCCATTGGGATGCCGGAGGTGCTGCAAAATAGCTGCGGATCGGCAACCAGGCTGCACCGGTATCGGCTACTTGAAGCGCCAAAGCCACTGCAAGACCCCTTAGCGCCACCTTCCGACTGAAACTGCGAACAACTGTGAAAATGAGGCCTAGGAAAATTAGGTAATACACCGGCCAGAACATGCGGCCTGAAGACCGGAACACATTAGCGATCGAAGAGAATGGCTCTGGGAAAGGGAGACTGAACCCAATTGGACCAACTGCGAGGGTATTAGAGATTGCAAAAATGGTTAATGACACAGCGGTCACAGTTAATGCACGCTCTTGGCGCAGATAGGTCCTTGGGCTGATGTCGGACTTGCGATAGCCAAACCAGGCAAAGCCCACCAGAACAAGTCCCCCAAGCCCCAGGAAGTTAAAACCTTCATAGGACCCACCATATCCAGGAAAACTCGGCAACACGTAACTCCAACCACTGGCTGAAATCAAAGACAGAAGGTTCAAATTAAAATGCCCATATCCCCCTGCCGTGAAATCATCCCCAACACTAAAAACACCAATCTGCCAGGAAACGAACAGACCAAGGCGACAGCACCTAAGAAGTGCCCGACAGCTGTGCGGCGGGTGCGCTCTTTGCGCGAAACAGAGCGCACGAGATCAGCAAACCAGAATATCGCGACCATGCCAAAGAGATACGCGTGCACCATCGCAGCAACCGCAAGCAGCAGCAGCCAAGGCGCAGCATTGCGCGCAGGCTTGGGGCGCAAAAACAGGTAAAGCGCCGCCAGGATCAGGAAATGACCAACCAATGTCAGATGTGCCACATTGCTGATATGCTGCGTCATTCTGTTGATCATCGGCGGGGAGGAGACAAAAAAGCCAACCCCTAAAAGGCGGATCATGACGTCGTTTGAAAACAGCCCGATGAGCTTCCAACTCAGTACCGCCTGGGCTGTGAAACAAATCAGCAGCCAAACACCAAAATATTGGAAAGTATCTGGCAGAATGGGGTCAAAAATTTTAAAGAAGATCGCAAGAAGTGGGATTGAATCAGAATAGACAATCGCGCTGCCCAATTCCAACCCGTAGTCAGGGTTCAAACCAATCGGAAAGCTCCAATCTGACCCTCGGAAATAGGCCCATCCCAAATAGTGCTGAGGAGCATCTCCAGGGGTCAGCCATGCGATATTGTCGACAAGCAGCACATTTGGACCTGCAAAAACCAAAAGCGCGCTAATCCCAACCAATACCGGCAGAATGATCTGCCACCTGTCTTTGTGTTCAAGCACGTTCAGTTCCGCCTCATACTAGTCGCCATTGCTTAATGCGTTGTCACCAGGACGTGGAAACCCCCAGAACCGGCTAGCTACAAAAGTAATCGCCGGGACGAACAGCGTCGAGATAACCGCCGCCCATTCCGGAGCCATCAAGTCTTGCCGCACAATAAGGATCAGGACAAAACTGTTGAAGGCAAACCCCGTGACAGCGATCAGGAAAAAGCGGGCTGCAGCATGGTTGCGCGGCAAGCGCGTTTTGAAAGTCCAGTAATAATGTCCTAGAAATGAGACGACAAATGCAATCAGAAACGCCATCAGATTGGCCCAGAAGGGCGGCGCAAGGTCGGCTCTGATCACGCTCCAGACAATAGACAGATGTACCAGTGTCGCCGCAATGCCGACCGACACAAAACGTGAGAATTCACCGACCAGATACGCCTTCTTTCTCATCCGGTTTCTGTCTGCTCTGTAGGTTCCGCTTCAACAACTTCCGTTCTTCCTGAAGGGTCTTGCTCATAAATATGACGCACCAAAAACGGTGGGCGACGTTTGGCTTCCAGAAAAGTCCGTCCCAGGTATTCACCAAGGACGCCGATGCCAATCAGTTGTAATCCACCCAGAAAGGACACCGCCACGAAGATCGACGCAAAGCCCGGCGTATCAGTTCCCAGAATCAACGATCGTAGCAAAATGAAAGCGCCATAAACCAGCGCCAGGAAGGCAACGGTTCCGCCGATATATGTCCAGATCCGCAAAGGGGCTGTGCTGAAACTGGTCAACCCTTCAACGGCAAAATTCCACAATTTCCAGCCATTAAACTTACTTTCACCGGCCGAGCGCTCTGCCCGGACATACTCTACCACCGTTGTTCGAAACCCAACCCAGGCAAATAGCCCCTTCATAAAACGACGGGTTTCGGGAAGTTGATTGAGCGCTTTGATAACGCATTGGTCCATAAGGCGAAAATCGCCTACATCCGCTGGTATTGGCGTATCTGAAACGCGGTTGTGCAGCGCATAAAACAGCCGCGCGGAGATGCGCTTGGCGGGCGTGTCGCTAGAGCGGTCATTGCTGCGCGCCAGCACAACGTCATAGCCTTCGCGCCATTTTTCCAACATCTCAACGATCAGTTCTGGCGGGTGCTGCAAGTCTACATCTATCGGAACCACAACATCGCCCCGCGCAGCCTGCAACCCTGCCGACAACGCGGCTTCTTTGCCGAAGTTCCGCGACAGGTCGATAATTTGAAAAGGTCTTCCCTGTTCCTGATGACCCAAAAGAACATCAAGCGTACGATCGGTGCTGCCGTCATTCACAAAGACGAAATCCACGATAATGCCGGAATTGTCCGCAACCATCGCATCAATCCGTGCAAGGAACAGACCAATCGTTTCTTCTTCGTTCAACACAGGTAAAACGAGCGATACACGAACTTTCATGCGGCTGCGCAATGCGGCACTGGAAAGCTGACTTCCCAACATCTTTTCCTTCAACTAAAGCTGAGCAGTATTCAGACAATATGCACTCGCGATGAATGATGGCGCAAGCGTGAACCTTTCAGATCAGGCCAGCGAACGAGTTGTGTCAACCAAAAGCGAGGACACTCCGAGAATGTGCGCGGATCCATGTTCTGTGGTACATCGCCCGAGAATTGAGGGTCGATGTGGTCATTTTTTTCGAAACTCATTGGGCTTTCAATGGGAAGGCTCAGACCAAAGTTCGTGCTTTGCCAAAACCGGCAACTTGGACAGACTGGCCCACAGTGTCGATCGTCATGGTTTTCTAATGCAGAGACTATTTCCTAACGGAAGTATGGGCCTGTCGCGGAATTGCGCGCAGTGCTGCAAGTCAACCCCGAGCTGTGAGTGGGCAAATAGTGCAAACACCGATATCCAGTCGGAAATGCATCCATAAGCTGGTTTGCCATTTGGTTTTTATGGGCTACTGTACGGGGCCTAAGGTACGTGGCGATCTCACGTGATGTGACCGAGGC
>CAYXXQ010000345.1:0-3891 GCA_964469075.1 uncultured Rhodobacter sp. | reverse complement strand
CGCTGCCGCAAGATCAAGATCGCCGGTTTCGGGGTCAATGATCAGGGTTTTCGCCGTGCGACCAGCTTGGGCGGCGGCCAGAGCGGCCAGAATTTTCGGGTTTGGACGGGGCAGCAACAAAACCTCCAACCCGCCACCGCAGGGCAATTGGATATCGACGAAAGGCGATCCCGTGCCGTAGCGCAGCCGCACCGGTTGCCCGCTTGCAAGGGCGGTTTTCGCGTGCAACGCCAGATCGCTTTCGATGCAGCCCGAGGACAGGCTGCCAACCCGTTGCCCATCCTGAAAGACCGCCATCATCTCCCCCAAAGGCCGGTAAGACGGGCCTTCGGTGCCGATGATCACAGCCAAAACAGCGTCGCGATCGCGGGCATTCACCATTGTCCTGATCGGGTTGCCAACGGGCGCGTCCTGGATTTGAATTCCCGTCATGAAACATGCCTTTTCAAAGTGCCACAGGCAAAGAACGGCATGTCGCCGTTGGGTGCAAGCTGGAATTTCCCTTGGATAGCCTGCGAATCGTGTGGCGGTGGGCAGCTACAATATCCGCGCATCCCGGCCTCTGTTTCCAAATGCGTAACAATGGTCAAAATCGCAACCTTGGCGATTGCCGACATCCCCACGTCTCACCCTGCACAATTTCGCGAAATGCAGGGGATATGCGGCTTTTCGCGACCTGCATGTTGGATTGCTGCAACAACGCTAACCCGCCGTTAATCCTTTGGCTTGACCGGTTTTTATGCGCATGCAGCCTTGATGGACTGAACAATTCGGCCCTGCCCGCCCACTGGCGGATCAGCTTGGCCACGCCAGTAAATGGGAGGGTATCATGGCATTGCGCATCTGGTTTTTGGCCCTGACGATGCTGTTGACGGGATTTGCGTATGCCGAGGTGGCCGATGCAACCCGGCTGGATACCGACCCTCAGACCAGACTTTTGTTTGTTGGCACTGATGGCACCGGCCCGACCCCTGGCGACGTGCCAAGTGGCATCCGGGTCTTTGCAATTCCGGTTTTGCCACCCGCCGTTGACGCGCGCGAAAACGCGATGGCGACTTTGCTGCGGGCAACACCGGTTTCAACCCTTGTGCTAAATCCCGGTGAGCGCAGCAAAACCACCGATCAATTTTTCATCGTGTCTGACCTGACCATTGAAGGTCAGGGCGAGGCCGCAACTGCAACCATCGGCCAGGATCGTTTCGCGCTGACGGAACTGCCAGACCGGCTGGCAGCCATCACCGACGCGTTTGATCCGATCACCCGCTCGGTGGTTTTTCTGCGGATCACAGACCCTGATGATGTGTTCCCCTCGCTGATTGAGTTTGTGCAAAACACCGTCAAACACGCGCAATTTGATTTGCTGGTCGCGAATGTGCAAACCGGGGTCGCGCGGCCTGATTGCGCCGTCAGCACCAAGACCGCCGACCACTATGCCATCATCGGCGGCATCGCGGATCGCGGGCCTTTTGGCAATGCCGACGCAACCTCAACCCGCAACGAGGTTGAGCGGTATCTGAACCGCAGCCTGGCGCGCAATGCTGACCGTCCGGCCGCCTGCCCGCGCGCCTATAGCGTGATCGTAAAACCCGACGGGCGGCCCGACCGGGTTCTGGCCAGCCATTCCAATGGCACAACGTTTCGCGCCCTTGAAGCCCAGTTTTACCATGAGCGGTTTCAGGCAAGGTTCCTGTTTGAAAGCGATGATCAGGCCCGGTTGCAGGCCTATCTTGAGAGTTGTGAGTTTTGCCCCGAAGAAAACGCCCTGCGCCAGCGTCTAAGCGCGATGCGCCAGCATGATGAAACAAAGCGGCTTGAGGCCGAGATCTGGGAAATGATCAAAGATGACGCCGAAACCGCGCGGATCGTGATCTATCTGGAAGATTGCGCCATTTGCCAGTTCAAGGATCTGGCACAAAAGCGGCTGGAGCTTCTGACCGCCCAATCCGCCGTGCGCGAGGACGAGCGTCAACAATTTCAAACCGCCGCCGAAACCAAGCAATTATCGGCCCTGAAGGCCTATACCGACGATTGCGTCGCTTGTGATTTTCAGGCCAAGGCGGTCGACCTGATCGCCGAAATTGAACGCGACAGCGCCCATGAATCCGAGCAAGCCGCCCTTAACGAAGCGCTGATCACAAGCAATGCCGATCAACTGCGCGCCTATCTGAAAGACTGCCAGCTTTGCACTGGACGCGACGATGCCACACAAGCCCTTGCCGATATCACCCAACGGTTTGAAGCCGCTGGTCCCTGTCTGGCCCTGGCCGGATTGCCCCAGCAAGGCGGGCCGCGCAAGCTGACCCAGATCAGCATCAAGAAAGGCCGTCTGGTCTGCGGTAAGGCGCTGGCGACCTATCCGGGTGACCCGCTTATGACCGTGATGATGGGTCGGATTGAACATGCGGCGGGCAATCTAGATGCCGCCAATGCCGCCTATCAGGTGGGTATGCGGGCGGGCCTGCCATCCGCCTATGGCCTTGCCGCCTATCTGCTGCAAAACCCGCCTGCGGGCGTGGCGCAGGACAGCGTTTCTGCCGACCGGCTGGCCCGAAAAGGCGCTGCGAAAGGCGATTGGCTGGCGCGTGAAATGCAAGTCGTGCTTTATTCCCAGGGCTTGATTTCTGGCCGCAGTGAAGGTGAAGCCTTCAAGATCGCCACGGACCTGGCGCGGGAAGACAATGTGGCCGGGCAATTTTTCCTGGGCTATTTCTACCTGACCGGCACGGGCACCGAAGCCTCTGAAGACAACGCACTGCGTTGGCTGGGGCAGGCCTATGAAGGTGGCTACAGCCATGCCGCCGCCTATTTGGCCGAGATTTACGAAAACGGCTCGCCCGAGGTCGCCTCGATTGACCGGGCGGCTGATATTTACTGGTCAGGACTGGAAGCGGGCGATCAGACCGTGATGGATCGACTGACGGATCAGCTGCGCAAAAGAAAGCGCCCGATCATCCGCCTGATCCAGACCCGTCTGCGCCGCGAAGGCCTCTACAAGGGTGAGATCGACGGCGTGCCAGGACCTGGCACCATTCGGGCAATCCGGGACATCGCGGATCGGCAAAACACCGGTTAAGACGGCAATCGGAGGGGGTGTAACACTCAAAAACATGGCCTGACCGCAGCACGGGGTGGCGTCGCGTGGTTCAGGACTTTTACGGGGATCAATCCGGGGCGCGCACCCCTGGCAAGACCCTGAAACGACCGGCAGTGGGGTGAATATGCCCAATGCCAAATCGCGCTTTGGCGCAATGACTGATATTTGGCAGCGACATATCTTGTCGCCGCCTAGGGGAATTTTGGGGGCTGATATGGCACATTTATTGTTTGAACGCAGATCTGTTTTGCTGGGGCTGGCATCGCTGGCGGCATTTCCGGGCCGGGCTACCGCCTCACAGGAGATCTGCTGCGGCGTTGATTATCTTGAGGCTTTGGGAAAGGCTGGCGCCTTAAAGGGCACTGCAAAATACCTGCCGCCCAGCCAGTTGCATGACGCCTATGACTACGCGATTTATGTCAACGCGGCCGCGAAAGGCCCTGCCGCGCAGAAGATGTGGGTGCTGAACCGGGCTGGCAGCAAATGGAAACTGGCGCTTTGGGATCAGGATTATTGGGCCGAGAAAGACGCCACTGCGCAGCCCAATTATTCCTGGCCAGTGTCGACCGGGCGGAAATATTCTGACTCGCCCTCAGGGCCGACACCGCTTGGGGTTTTTAACTCCGATGACCGGCAGGCGCGGCACCGTGTCGGCTGGGGCTCTCCGGGGATGTATAATTCGATCTTTATTGATCTGCATTATTCCGGTGGGCGCGCGTCGGGCGTGGCCTTTCACGGCACGACCAAATCCAAATATTCCCGCCTTGGCACGATAGACAGCCACGGTTGCGTGCGGA
>CAYXXQ010000344.1:0-3899 GCA_964469075.1 uncultured Rhodobacter sp. | reverse complement strand
AAAGTAGCCTAAGCTTTGAACGAAATACCCTCCGGTAAATCCGGGGCGGTTCAATTTGATTGCCGACCGCGACACCTTCATCTGGCTGATGATCGCAGCATTGCTTGCGGCGGCGGTGTGGCTTAACTTTGCCACCGCGATCGGCGCACCTGTCTCGACAACGCATTCGATTGTCGGCGGCGTTTTGGGCGCTGGGATCGCAGCCGCCGGCTGGGGGGTCGCGAACTGGAGCCAGGTTGGAAGTATCGCCGCAAGTTGGGTGATCTCGCCCGTGCTTGGCGGGCTTGTCGCTGCGGGGTTCCTCTACATCATCAAACGCACGATCACCTACAGGACGGACGTATTGCCAGCCGCAAACCGTATGGTGCCGATCATGGTTGCTGTTATGGCTTGGGCCTTTGGCACCTACTTGATGCTGAAAGGCGTCAAGAAACTGATCAAGATCGACTTCCCGACAGTGCTGGTGATCGGGTTGGTGTTTGCAATCGTCGTATACGTCTTGATACGGCCCTATATTGCGCACCAGACCAAGACCATGAAGAACCATAAATCAAGCGTCAACGATCTGTTCACTGTGCCTTTGATCTTTGCCGCCGCGCTTTTGAGCTTTGCGCATGGTGCCAACGACGTGGCCAACGCGGTCGGCCCGCTGGCGGCCATCAATGAGGCCATCGCCGGCGGCGCAGTTTCGGCAAAAGCCACGATTCCGCTTTGGGTCATGGCGGTTGGCGCAATCGGCATCTCGCTTGGCCTCGCGCTCTACGGGCCAAAGTTGATCCGTACAGTCGGCAGTGAGATCACCGAACTGGACAAGATGCGCGCCTATTGCATTGCCATGGCGGCGGCAATTACCGTGATCATCGCTTCGCAACTTGGCCTGCCGGTCAGCTCCACCCATGTCGCCGTCGGCGGTGTGTTTGGTGTGGGTTTTCTCAGAGAATACATCAAGTCGAGCTATTCGCGAATGCTCGAAGAAATCCGCGACCACCATTCGGATCAGGATCCTGAGGCCGCCGAAAGGTTCCTTGTCAGTTTTGAGGCCGCCGACGTGACGACCAAGGGCGAAATGCTGCGCGAAATGAAAGCGCAAGCATCAACTGACCGCGTACTCCGTAAACGCGAGCGCAAGGGTCTGGGCCGGGTGCATCGTGTCGAATTGGTGAAACGAAACCTGCTGTTCCGGATCGCGGCTGCCTGGGTCATTACGGTTCCGATTGCCGCCGGATTGTCGGCCATGTTCTTCTTCATGATCCGCGGCATGATGCTTCCGTAGGTGATTTTCCCTTCCCCGTTGGGCTCAGGCCACATGAACGATCTCGGCGGTGCCAAACCCCAAGAGGCGGTTCATCAGTGCAATGCGGATTTGGATTTCGGCAGTTCGGCGCGCGGGGTCTCTCGCGGCGATGCGTTCTCCGAAGGCCTTGAGACATCGCATTTTGGCCTCGATGTAACTTCGGACATGAAAGCCAGTCCGCTGCTTCCAGAACGCCCGGCCATAGTGGCGTGTGGTGCGCGGGATGCCGAGCGGGCGTATGCGGCGGTGCCGGAGCTGATCGTGGCAAACTGGAGGGAGCAAAAGCTATGACGTCGGCTTTACGGACCTTACTACAATTGGACAAAACCCAGCACGCGACGATGGGATGCAAATAGGGAACGCAAGCGTGGTTCTGTCGTATATTTTGACGTCTGTTCTCGATGGATACTCTTCGGATCAATAGACCCCAATGGCGCGGACCGACAGGTCTGCGTCATGGTCGCGCCCAAAAGCAACGACGGCGACACTTTGCACGTCTGAAATCTTGAAGGATTTACGCAAAAGCCGACCATAAGGCGCGAATGCCTCAAACGGAATACGCACCTCTTGCCACGTATCGGTTGTTTCAAATTTAGCCTGATACAATTGCCACGGCAAAACAGTCCATTTTGTTCTGACGTGCAGATAATAAGTTTGCGCGTTGCCACGCACATTCAAAATGATGCCTTGCGCTGTATCGGGCAAAGGCAGGTCCAGCATTGTGCGGGCCTGAATAAAGCCGCCGCGGTTGGCGGTGCTGACACGACCTGTCAAGCGCAAGACGGACTGTTCATCAATTGTCTCGAACGCCACTCTACCTTCCGAGACACCGCCCATAACCTGATCACTGAAGTATTCCCAAAGGGCGGGTTCAGACAACGGAAACTCAATCATGGCGTCCTCGGCAAAGCCTGGAATTGGAACAAGCAAGGAGGCGGTCAGCGCCAGCCTGTGTAAAATCTTTAAGCGCATGTGTCGCTCCTTGGTCCTTACAAATGTGGTGAAGCCGCGCCAAAGCGCAACGACAGCGGAGATTTTGCCGCATCAGTGAGGCCCCTGCCTCGTGCTGATACTCGTGTGCCGCGGCACTTGGTTTGCGCGAAGTGCGCAGGTCAGCAAACGATGGTCGGGTGCAGAGCGCGATTGGTAATGCCCTGATGCTCACCCCGGCTTTCTTGAATTGGCGAAAGCGTGGTCGCCCGCCAAACGGGCGACCACGGGGGACTGATTACTTAGGCAAAAGCACGGCATTGATGACATGGATCACGCCGTTGGAAGCCTTGATATCCGCAGCCACAACATTCGCGCCGTTCACCGTCACGCCGCCTTCGGTCATGATTGTGATGTCACCACCCTGCACTGTTGGGGCCATCATCCCGTTGCTGAGGCCGGTGCTCATCACTTTACCCGACACAACATGATAGGTAAGGATTGCGGTCAACTTTGCTTTGTTCTCGGGCATCAAAAGCATTTCTACAGTTCCCTCGGGCAATGCGGCAAATGCCTCATCGGTCGGGGCAAACACAGTGAACGGGCCTTCACCTTTCAGCGTGTCAACCAGCCCAGCCGCCTGCACGGCAGCGACGAGTGTCGTGAAGGAACCTGCATTAACGGCGGTGTCGACGATGTCTTTGGAATGGCCATCCGCAAACGCCATGGAAGCGGTGGAAAAGGCGGCTGCTGATGTGAGGGCAATAAAAGTGCGGCGGAACATGTGAGTTCTCCTATTGGAATTAGCACCAGCAACATGCTGGATGTGATGTATACGGGCCTCGGTCATTTTTGGATCACTCAACGCTGGTGATGCTGCCAATATTGAGGCAAAAACTGCCGGCAGCCTGTTTCGAGGACCACGGGGTTTATCCGCGGCTGTGGTGCAGGGTGAACGGTAGAAAAAGGAGCCGCTTAGATCATGCAACTTGACCCACGGTGGGAATTCATTGCCGACACTGTCATGGGCGGCGTGTCCAAGGGGGCCATAACACAAGAGGCCTTTGAAGGGCGCGAAACGACGGTTTTGCGCGGAGAGGTTTCGCTCGACAACAATGGTGGCTTTGTTCAAATGGCATTTGATCTGCGCGAGGACGGCTTAGGCGTGGATGTCAGCGCCTGGGATGGGATCGAGGTGACCGTTTGGGGGAACGGTGAGCGCTATGACATCCGGTTGCGGACCGCGCAGTTGACACGGTCTTGGCAATCCTTTCGCACCGACATTGTGACCCAGCCAGAATGGCAAACCGTGCAAATACCATTTGCATCATTCATCGCGCATCGGGTGGAGGCGGCGTTTGATCCGAAATGTCTGCGTCGCATCGGTATCGTGGCAATTGGTCACGAATTCAGCGCGCTCGCGGCGGTATCAAGCATCGGCTTTTATCGTGCGACATATCCCACGGCCCGCCAGCAGCGGTGTTGGCAACACAAAACGATGAACGTGCTCAACTGCCTGCCCAAGCTGTCTCAGCCAAAGGCCAAAGCCGCGATCCACAACATCTGGCAGGCTGAGACCAAAGACGATGCGGACAAGGCATTCGATTTGTTCATCAAAGTTTACGAACCCAAATACCCCAAGGCGGCGCTGTGCTTGCAAAAAGATCGCGAGGAA
>CAYXXQ010000343.1:0-3932 GCA_964469075.1 uncultured Rhodobacter sp. | reverse complement strand
ATAATTGTTTATATTAATATAATTAATAATGATATATATAAATGTTTTGTTTTACCATTATCCCTTATCATATTCAAAGTCACCTGACACTGGTTACAGTGACACTCATAATATATTCTTAAAGTCTATATATATAAAATTGTTATATATATACACTCTCTGAAGGCTTTTAGAAATGCACAATATTTATTAGAAAAAACATTTGTCAGTGACTGTATATATTTATTACTTTAATATACAATTATATTATTATATCATATATACAGTCACTGCGTCAGTATACACATGTGTATACTCGAACGCGTTTTAGGCTTTTTTGAACTGTAAATGGCTGTACTTTTTTATACCTAAAAGCCATACTAAAACTTCTTATAATAACAACACAAGGTCTGTATGTATATATATGGTGTATATGGGTTATACTTCTATCTCTATATGTATTATATTAACTACTCAGAGAGTATATATATTTTTTAATTTTATATTTTCATTATTTATGATATTTTCTTTGGCTTTTTCTTGGCTTTTTTTGGCTAAAATGGCTTTTTTTGGCTTTCCTTTATAAAAGGATTGGCTATATTGTGGCTTTTTTATAATATTTTTTAGCCATTATGGCTAAAATTTTAGCCAAAATCACTGAAAACCTGAAAAATAATTAGTGACTGTATATACAGTCACTATTTGTAAATTCAATAAATCACAATAAATTATGTTAAAAGTTCAGTGACTATATATATAGTCACTATCTTGTCACATTTTTTCAGTGACACTTTTCCAATATTATGATAGGGTTGTGCAAAATAAAAACATTTATATATATCAAAGAAAATAATAATATTCATATAGAAAAAAAGGAATTAATTTTTAACAATTCTTTTTTGTAAATAGGTGATATATTTATGACATATGAAAAAAACAATAAACATTTATACTTAGGGATAACAAAAGACCTACTGGTCAAAATAAAAAAAATTAATCAATTCTTAGAAATACCCCAACATATCATTATTAATTCTGCATTAAAATCTCAATTAAACATTTTATCAAGTGCTGAAGATGTTATTAATCTTAAACCATATTTTGAACAACATATAAAATTTATAAGATATGATAATAACATTATGACACATATTAGTCAAATTAAAAGATTAAGTCAAATGGCTTTTTTATTAGATACCACCAAAGCGCAATGCATATATATTTTAGTTAATAAAGGTTTAGATGAAAAATTAAAGCTAATGAATTTAAAACAACAATATGTGGTATCTAATAATAGGGGGTACTAAATGACTCCGACTAATTTTCAGATATTAACTCCCAGTCAAATAAATATATTATCTTCACATGATTTAATTAATAAACAAATAGATAAAGTTTTTAATAGAATCTTTAATGCTTCATCAAAAAAATTAGCCAGTATATTATTAACAGGTGATTATATTGATATTAACATTTTATCATTCAAACCTAATTATGAAGCATTCATTAAACGAAATTCTGGATTATTTAATTCAATGGAATCAAATGGTACAACAATTTATTTATTAAATAATGATGTAGCTAAAAATTTACATACAGAATTATTAAAAACTTTACAAAAGATAGGTACAGCCATTGTAGATGCAGATGAAGATGATTCTGAAAAATGGACTAAAAAACAAATTAATGGTCAAGAGTTTTATGAAGTTAATGAAGCAACAACTTTTCAAGATATAAGACAAATTCTTGGTAAGGAAGGAAAAAATATAAATTTTCGTTATCCATTTAGAAAAGCTGATATGAAAGCAGCAGTGTTTGAGAATAAGAATACTCTACAAATGGTTAATGTACACATTAATAATGATGGTGAATATTTTGGTTACCCAGTAACTTATACATATATATGTCCTGAGTGTAGAGAAATCTTTACATGCCCGGAATATGAAACGAGTTCTAAGCAGGCTAATAAGATGGCTTGCACTGGAGAAGTAACTACTATAGATAGTCATAATGTAGAAAAATTAAAGAGATGTAATAATAGTTTAATTCCGGATAATAATAGGACTGAAACTAAAGACTCATTTATTTATGATGTATCATTCATTAATGAAGATGGTAATAATCAAAAGGCTGAAGCTATATCATTCATTCAATTACCCAAAGGAAACATCCGTGTAGTATTACAAAAGATACCTAGGGCTTTCGGAATACAATTAGTTCACATTGTAGATTATGAAGAAATAGAAAAGAAATCTTTAGAACTACCTCCAAGAAAATCTAAACATTATATGTTTGATTTAATAAAAGCTATAGATGATTATATTTTAAAAATAACCAATTATAAACATTATGGGTTTTTATCAATGAAGATGTCTATGCTATTACAATTTTTTGCTAGATATAATAGGGATATAAAAAATAATTATAACATGGCATTATCCGGGACTATGTCTTCAGGTAAATCTCAGTTCTCTAGATATTGGGGACTAACTTTATATTCACAAAGTTGTTGGAGCAGCAATGCAACAAGTATTAGTATACCAAAACTTCGTGGAACAATGGAATCATTTCATTTGTTTGGTAAAGATTATCGTTATCAATATAAAGGTTTATTTGGAGAAAAAGATTTAATCATAATTGATGAAGTTAAAGAAGCCCCTGATGTAAAAAACAATTTGAAGCAGTATGCTTTAGAACCAACTTATGAATATTCCAAACAAGGAAGTAATAATCAAACTTATGAAAGAACCGCTCAATTAATAATTACGCAAAACATCGATACAAAACATTTGGATAGATATGCTAAGGCTGTACAGAAAATTTATATGTCCGACTCTTTAGTGGTTGATGATGAAAGCGTTGGGCCTAAACCAGCCTGGGGGTTTTCTGAAGATTTAACTCTGCCATTGTATGCTTATGCAAATCCTTATTTACAGTATGCAGTTCAAAAGGCCAGAGATGAATATGAAAGAAGTCAAATCAATTGGATTGATGGTTCTGAACTTGCACTGAAACAAAGGTTTTTCTTTTATTTTTATTTAAGTTCTGAAGAAAGCAATCATGAATTAAAAACAGTAATCCAGGAAAACAGTGTTAACAAAATTATATCAAACAACACAAACATTGTTAAATTAATGAATTGTGATAAGTTAGTTAAGTATGTTAAAGACCAGGAACACTTGTTTGAAAATTATAATGATATAAAATATTTTAACAAAGTTGATGATATTTTAAAAACTTATAAGAAACGAAATGACGCAAGGACCAAAGAAATGGCTTACATGATAATTAAAATGTTAAGAATGATTGATGGGCGTAAAGAATGTAATGATACAGATTTAGAAATTTTTACTTACATTATAGAAAACATAGATAACAAAATAGAAATTATTAACACAAATAATTTTGTCATTAAAGGAGCGCACTCAGTGGTTTTAAAAGTAGATGAAAGAAACGCTGAAGATGACGAATGGGAAAACAATAACAATAAAGGAAACTTTTTTTAGGTGAAACAAATGGCATTAAGCGAAATAAAACAAAACATAAATAAATTAGAATCATTGGATACAACAACTCTTATTAGATATATCAATGAATTATATTTACAAGAAAGAAAACAAACAAACAAAATTATTGGGTTACAAGGAAAAATTAAAAATTATAAAAGAAAAATATTAAAGGTTGTAACTTTATTAAACAAAGTGTTTGAAACAGAAGAACCAGTAAAGCTATGGAGAAAACAAAATGATTGAAACCATTCCAGAACAGGACTTATCAAATATTAAAATTGTAACTATAGAGGATTTGTTGGTGTATTGTAAAAAAACCCTTACATTTTTTTCAAAAACTTTATTATTAAAACACGGGTTTACACCTGTAGAAATAAATATTCTTAATGGAATATATGACATGGAGATTAAAATGATTAACGAATTAGTTGAACAAAACTTAAA
>CAYXXQ010000342.1:0-3943 GCA_964469075.1 uncultured Rhodobacter sp. | reverse complement strand
TCCATAGTCAGGTCACCGGGCGCGAGCGGAGGAAAAGAAACAAGGGCAACCCGCAGGAGACCCCGATCAGATAGGTGGCGGGCAGGCAGATCAAGACCCAGTAATCCTTGCGGATATAAGTTTCCACCAGGATCCAGATATTGAGGGCAATGGCGGTGATCAGCATGTCGTAATAAAGGCCGGTGGTGGCCGGACTGACCTTCCAGGCGGCGACTAGGGCCGACAACTCAAAGCCGTTTTCGCTGATCCAGGGACCGAAAAACATCATCGGGATGATGGTCCCGATGATGGTTAATAACAGATAAATCCAGCGCAGTATCGACATGCCGCCCCCTTTTGGGAGCGGCTTAGCCTATTCAACGCGGATATGGAATATCGACCAGACCCAAAGATCGTCGGACATGTCTTTCAGATCGTCCCGCTCAGCGCGGGGAAAGACGATCTGGGTCGGGCCGAAATCGCCGATTCCCAGCGATTCACCATTGCGGGACAGCGCCACAACCGCACCCATCGCGATCATTTCGTCAAGCGGGGCTTCGACGGCATAGCCGTCAAGTGCCTGCACGGTGACGGTTTTGCCGGTGGCCCCGGCGGCGGCCAGAAGATCGGCCAGCAACACGCCTTCATAAGTGTGGACCATTCGGCCTTTGGGGAAATCGGCTTTGACCGTCGCTGCTGGTAGCGAATTCAGCGCGTGGCAGGTGAAAGCATAGGCCGTGTCAAATTCGACTTCGGTATAGCCAAAAAATTTGTCGATCTCAGGGTCATAACCGCCGCGATTGGGGTTGGTGACATTGCCGGTGACCGTCAGCAAAGCGGCGCAATCTTTTTCATGCGCCATTGCGGCTGAGGCATGCGTCGCCATGCCCATCGCCAGCAAAAAAATCAGGAAAAAGTTCTTTAAAACAAACATCGGTGGCCCTTTCTAAGCCCGGGCCAGGTCTCTGCTAAGAGGCGGATTTGGCCGGTGGTGTCAGCGGCTCGCCGTCAATTCCGCAAGCTGCCAATGCGATTGCTACAAGCAGTATCAGTGCGCTGATCCGTGTCATCCCAATATCTCCTTCCATCTGGTGATTTGGGCGCGGACCTGCACTGGTGCCGTGCCCCCATAGCTTTCTCTACTTTGAGTTGAGTTGTAAACCCCTAATACGCCAAATACATCATATTTGATATCCTGACACACGCTTTGCATGTCGTCCAGCGACAGATCAGGCAGATCGCAGCCCTTATCCTCGGCCAGTTTGACAAGGGTGCCGGTGACATGGTGGGCATCGCGAAACGGCATATTCAACTCACGCACCAGCCAGTCGGCCAGATCGGTTGCGGTGGAAAATCCGCTGGCGGCAGCAATTTCAAGTTGCGGTTTGTTGGGCTGCATGTCGCTGACCATGCCGGTCATGGCAGCAAGCGCCAGCATCAGGCTGTCAGCGGCATCAAACACCTGTTCCTTGTCTTCCTGCATGTCCTTGGAATAGGCTAGCGGCAGGCCTTTCATCACAGTCAGCAAACCCATAAGGGAGCCATTGATCCGCCCGACCTTGGCGCGGATCAGTTCCGCCGCGTCGGGGTTCTTCTTTTGCGGCATGATGGAAGAGCCTGTGGAAAAGCGATCCGACAGGGTGACAAAGCGAAACTGGGCCGAGGACCAGATCACCAGCTCTTCGGCAAAGCGCGACAGGTGGGTGGCGGTGATCGAGGCTGATGACAGAAACTCCAACGCGAAGTCCCGGTCGCTGACCGCATCCAGCGAGTTGGCGGCGGGGCGTTCAAAGCCAAGGGCTTCGGCGGTCATATCCCGGTCGATCGGAAAGGATGTGCCAGCCAGCGCCGCCGCCCCAAGCGGGCATTCGTTCATGCGGGTGCGGGCGTCCTGCATCCGGCTGGCATCCCGGCCAAACATTTCGACATAGGCCATCATGTGATGCCCCCACGTCACGGGCTGGGCCACTTGCAAATGTGTAAAGCCCGGCATCACCATGTCGGCCCCGTTTTCGGCCTGATCCAGCAAGGCACGTTGTAGGGCATGCAGGCCTGAAATCGACGCATCCAGCTGATCGCGGACCCAGAGTTTGAAATCGGTCGCAACCTGATCATTGCGCGATCTTGCGGTGTGAAGGCGGCCCGCCGGTTCACCGATCAGGTCTTTCAGCCGGGCCTCAACATTCATGTGGATGTCTTCAAGGGCAGTGGAATAAGTGAACGTTCCGCCCTCGATTTCTGACAAGACCGTGAGCAGGCCTTCCCTGATCGCTAAAGCATCGCTATCGGTAATGATGCCTTGTGCAGCCAGCATTGCCGCATGGGCGCGGGAGCCTTCGATATCCTGGCGGGCCATACGCTTGTCAAAGCCGATGGATGCGTTGATCGCCTCCATTATGGCATCTGGACCCGAGGCAAAGCGACCGCCCCACATTGCGTTTGATGATGTGCTGTCTGGCATGCTGACTTCTTTCGTAGTGGAGACCCGCGATGACCCGAGCCCTTTTTCTAGCCGTGCTATACGTCGCCTTTGGCTTTGGTGCAAACCCTGCGGCGGCGGAAATGCCGGATCGTGATGCCTTGCTGGCATTGCGGGCAGGTGACATGCGCAAACTGGCGATCCATGAAACAGCGAAGGCGGTGCCGGAGGTGGAGCTGCTGGATATGGCGGGCGAGGCGCATTTGTTAGCCGAGGCCCGTGGCAAAACCGTTTTGCTGAACTTCTGGGCCACCTGGTGCGCGCCGTGTCGTAAAGAAATGCCTGCGCTGGATCGGTTGCAGGCCGATCTGGGCGGGGCCGATTTTGAAGTGATCCTGGTGGCCGTCGGGCGCAATCCGCCGCCAGCGATCAAGAAGTTCTTCACCGAAGCCGGCATTGAAAAACTGGCAACCTGGCGCGACCCCAAGCAGAAATTTGCCAGCGAAGTGGGAGTTTTCGGCCTGCCGGTGACAGTGCTGTTGAACCCCGAAGGCGAGGAGTTCGCACGAATGCAGGGCGATGCCGACTGGCACAGCGCCGAAGCGCTGACGTTGTTGCGGGCCATGCTGGGACGGGCTGAGGAGTGATCGGGCTGAGAATGGGTTTTTGGTGGGTTTGCATTCCGATTGTAACGAATTGGTTAACGGTTCGACTACTGGACTATAGTCGACCGGTTGATTGATCGATCAGTCGAATGGATAGGCAATGGGTCGGCGGCAGGGCAAGCGAGCTGTTGGGTTGGTTGCTCCGGTGATCGACTGCGCAATGGCGCATCTGGTGGCGCTGAGCCGGGAGATGGTGTCGTTAGGCTCCACGACAGGGGCGCTGTCCCTTTGACGCATTCCGAGCCCCAAACGACCCCCTCCCCAATCACTGTCAAACTGCCGTCAGGGCAATTCTTGACTTTGCTACCTGGTTGTTTCACCGTTTCTGGCATGATTAACCCTTGCACAAACCCCAGCCTATGCCGCTGACCGTCCTGTTGCCGCTGGTTGTTTTTGGCATCGGCGGGATCGTGGTTTTGATACGTTTGATGCGGCCGACGCCGGTATTGGCGATTGACGGTGAAGACAGCGCACGCAGGATCTGGAACCATCGCAATCATGAAACGCCAGCAGAAAAGCTGCTTATCAATCCGGCCCACAGCCATGCGCTGATTGAAACAGGTGCAGGCCCCGGCATCCTTTGGGCCTTTGGGGCGGACCCGGTGACACGGTTGCTGGATCATCCGTTTGACTGTCGGGAAACCCGGCAAGGCTTGCGGATTGTCACCCATGATTTCACCGCACCCGCCATTGACATTCCGCTGCCACAAGACCTGCGGGCAGGCTGGCTGGACTTACTGAAAGGGCTCGCAACATGATGGCCGATCTGACCTATCCTGATGTCGTCAACTTTGCGGTGCCGGGGTTTATCCTGCTGATCCTGGTTGAGCTTTTGTGGATCAAACTGAAAGGCCGGGGCGGGCGGTATGAAACCCGGGAC
>CAYXXQ010000341.1:0-3944 GCA_964469075.1 uncultured Rhodobacter sp. | reverse complement strand
TTGGCTGTCGGGAAGGTCAGCCCGACAGCCTTATAGCGCGCCACATCTGCGTCGCTCAAGGCATCGTCAAACGTTTCGGTCTTGCCCGGTTCGATGATGACATGACCGCCCGCAATGCGGACGGCCTTTGCGCGGGCGGTTGGGTTCCCTACGATCATGTCAGCGTGCCCTTACGCAAGACGCGCGGCTGGGAACACATATAGAGGGGGTAGCTGTAGAGTTCACCCTTCACCCACATATTCCGGTCACGGTCGGGAATATTCATGGCGTAAAGCGGCTGACCGGGGGTGTTGACAAAACCCGCAGCTTCCAGCGGCGAGTATGCCACCTCGAAAACACCAGTCGCGCCGATCGGGAAGAATTTCGCCTCAGCCGTTGGAACCGCCACGGTCGTGCCGTCATCCGTCCCGCGATAGTTGTGGAACGTAATGCCGCCGATTGTGAAGGCTTCAAAGATCGCGGCCTGATCGCGCAGCGCCATTGCGGCCATCTGGTTCAGGTAGAACTTTTCGACGTTGGGGTGAGACACTAGCGCGTCGTAGAAGTCGTCACCTGCAAGCGCATGGATCGTTGCGCCTGCAAGCGCGCCTTTGCCCGACCGTGCCATGCTGCGCGCAATGTCTTTGCAGATGCCGATCACATCAGTCGTGGTCACGTCCAACTCAAAACTGGTGGCGGTAGGGATCGCCTCGTTGAACGCGGTCGCGTAGTTGTAGATCACGGTGGAGCCATCAGCGTCCAGCAAGAGGCCCTGAAGCGCCCCAAGCCGGTGATGCTCATGGGTCAGTTCCATGTCGGCCCGGATCCGCAACATACGGGCATTGAACTCTGACTGGACCGCCATCAGTTCGGACTCTGTGCCGCTGGCCCGGATTCCGTCCAGTTCTGCCGCGTAGAGCGTGAACTGTTTGGCAAGGCGAGTGGTCTTCAGCGCAACGGCGTCACGCGTCGTGCCGTTAAGCGACTCAGGCGGCGCGCCGTCTGCTGATGTTGGGATCAGCGAAATGCCGCCCTCGGTCCGGTCAACAAAGACGTTGCGCGACCGGACCGGCTTGGGGGTGAACAGATTGAGCGAACCCAAGAGCTGCGGAACATACGGCATTTTCTGGACGAACCCGGAAAGGGAAGTCGTGGAAAATGCCGAGTTGTTGAAAACGTCCATCGAGGCCATATCGTTTGCTCCTTCAGCGCACAATGATGCCGAGTGCAGCAAGTGCTACATCAGCGGCTAGGATTGCAGCGGCGTTGGCTGCAGGGTCATAGGTGATTTCCGTTTTGACTACTTCGGCGTCACGGGCAATCACGGTGGCAACAACGTCAATCGCGCTGTCTGTGGTGTTGGTTTGCGGCACCAGAAGCAGGCCAGCAGGGGTTTCCGAACCGTCGTCAGAGGCGGCAAGCTGGGCGACGAATTTACCGCCCGTGGTGATCTTGCCCATGATCGTGCCGGGAACAATCGTGCTGTTCGCCGGAACGGTGACGGTCACTTCCTGACGCGACCGATACATGCCATTGGCCTCGGACACCAGAAACGCATAACCGCGCGTGCCTTCAGTGAGAATTGTCATGTCTTATGCCCCTTTCGCTGGCAGGAACGCGCCCCAGGCGTCGTTCGTTACAACCTTCAGGCCGCCCTTGACGCCATCGGCGAAGGCGTCAACAGGCTTGATGTCCTTGGCCAGTGCCTTGAACATGCCAGTGATTTCAGCGTCGCCGGCGTCCTTCACCATTTCGTCGCCGTATGTGCTGGCAACAGCAGCCTTGCGCAGATCAGCATCGCCCACGTTGGCGCTGTCAACCGTTGGCGCAATGGCTTTAACCAAGGTTTCCAGTGCCACCCGATCCGCGACCATCTGGCTCATCTTTTCAGGGGTCAGCGCGGCGTCGGTCAGCTTTTTGGCGTCAGCCTTCAGCGTGCCGATTTCTTCGTCCTTGGCGGCAATGGTAGCGACAGCAGCGGCCTGAGCCGCATTGGCGTCCGTGATCTGTCCCTGCAGCTTTTCAAGCGCCTGCGCGCCTGCGTCGGTCGTGACGACGGAAAGCCCGTCGATCAGGACTGTTCGCGTTTGGATGGCGTCTGCCATGATTACGTCCTTTTCGTCTGTGATGGGGGATGCGCCCCACCGCGCCACAGTGATTGGTTCAGCGTCACCGATTCTTGCCAGTGGGCCAGCGCGTCCGGCTGCCACAATAGCGATGTGGTTTCCCACGATGTTTGTTTGGCGCGCCTGATACGCGGTCCCGTCCGGCGCGAACCCGTCGCCCCAGACCAGTTCCGACACATATCCAACGCTCAATTCACGCTTGCCGTCCTGCACCTTGCGAATCGTGGCGGCGTCGGTCAGTTTGATGCCGATTCGCAAATACTCGCCGTCGCGTAGCACTTCCTCATTCGTGGTGCCGACCGACACCATGCGGGCCGTGTCAGCCGTGACCAGATCAGCGGGGTGGTCATCAGTGACTGGCAGCAAGCCGAAGGTTTGCAGGCTGGCCTTGCGGAATACATCAGACTCATCGCGGTAAACTGTCACAGTGTCCAAGTCGGGCCTGTCAAGTTCCGAGCCTCGATAGTCCTGCGTGCCGATGCGGGCCGTGCGGACATTGGCGACCAGATACCCTTCGTCTGTGACGCGGGCACCTGTAAGCGTGGCGGCGTCTGTCATTTTCATTCGTCTGACTCCACCACGTTGAAAAACTCTTTCACTTTGCCCTCAAGCCCAGGAAACGCGCCGCTTTCGGTCAGTGTGTTTACAATTGTATCAGCAAGCGCCTCTTGTGGCAAGATGTCCATGTCATAGAGCACTTTCACGCTGTCAACAAGAACCTTGCCCATATCGGCCCGGTCTTTGGCCGTTGGCTGGAATAGCGGACGCCACGTCCAGTGCAATTCGGGCGGGCGATTGCCCAGCGCCGAACGGATGAGGCATTCGTTCAAAATTTCCATTGCAGGATCCAGATCGAGCGTTTGTATCACCCGCACCCGGTCGAAATAAACTTTTTCATCGCCCGCGCCTGTAGCATTCATGCCTGCCGCCGCAATGCCGAATAGCCTGGTCATCGGAACGCCCGCCGCCGCCGCGACCATCTGCATGAAGCGGTCGATGATGTTGGGCAACGTGGCAAAGTTGGCGGTCTTCTGGTCGTATGTGTCCTCGGCGTCCATCAGCAGAGCGCCATTGATGCCCTTGCCGCGTGCCGTCAGGCCTGTCCGGGCCAGCACAACGTCTTCATACGCCTGACCGCCAGAGCGCAGCCCTTCGTTGAAACCATTGATGCCGATCACGTCCACTTTGGCTTCAAATACCAGCGATGCGACGTTGGCAATCGTGGCGTCCAGGTTCCGCACGGCACTGATCGTGGCATTTAGCGTGCTGTCGCCCCATCCGGGATGTGCGGAGTATCTATCGTCTGGCACTTCTTCGCCTGTCGCAACGACGAGTCGGCTCGGGTGGATTTCCACCGATGCGCCCGTGGCCGGATACATGGTATACACCATAGGCTTGCCAAAGCCCGGAAGGCGCGGGTCGCGCTGGATTTCCCCCGCCGTAATTTCCGACCTGTTCAAAACCGCAAGATATTGCAGCCCGCCCTTGCCGATCCGGGCCGGATCCAGCGGTTTTGATGCGTCCAGGTCGCGCGTGCCGATATAGATTGCAGCGCCGCCGAACAACCGAGCGCGCTTGAGGTTTTGCATCGTCTTGCCCTGCAAACCCAACCGCTTTTCCTCAGCCTCGATTGCCGTGATCTGTTCCGCGTCAGCCTGCCATTCCCGCCACTCGCGGGTAGCATCTTCGGCGGGCAGGTCCACCACGTTACGGGCAATGGCACTGGTGCGGTACATC
The DNA here is from genome assembly GCA_964469075.1 of uncultured Rhodobacter sp. Lineage (GTDB taxonomy): Bacteria > Pseudomonadota > Alphaproteobacteria > Rhodobacterales > Rhodobacteraceae > UBA5972. Next base: position 102 of record CAYXXQ010000341.1, on the reverse strand, counting down.
GCGACAAGTTGATCGTCGGCAATCGTGGTATTGTAATAATAACTATGCGACGCCTTGTCCCGGTCTGTTCCGAGATTGGCGACAATGTTGCGCAGGCCGTCC
>CAYXXQ010000340.1:0-3948 GCA_964469075.1 uncultured Rhodobacter sp. | reverse complement strand
AAAACTCCCACTCCACATTGCCGTATTCACCGGGGGTCAGGAAGGAATAGACCAGTACAATCAGCAATGGCCCGGCCGCGAACAGGATGATCAACGTCAGCGCAGGCGCGCTTAACAGCCAGCGCAGGCGCACGTCGCGGGCCGCGGCGATCCGTTCAATTTCGGCTGCCTGATCTGTGGCAATCGGGTCTGTCATGTGTTGGCTGTCCAATGGGGTTTGCATCGCTTCAATCCCGCAAAATCTGAATCGCGTTGCCGTCGATGATCACCGCAACCGTGTCACCGATCTTGTGTTGTTCCGCCTCGCTTGGAAGGTTCTGCTGGCGCACCATGAAAGCCTCGCCCGAGCTCAGCTTCAGATGATAATGGGTGTCGGTGCCAAAATAGACGATGTTTTCGATCACGCCGGTCGGTGCCGACATGTCACCCCCAGGCGCGGCGATCGACACATGCTCAGGCCGGATCAGGACCGACACGTCACCGGCCACAACACCCTCCAAATGCAGTGGCACCGTCAGCTTGCGACCGGCAAACAACGCCACCTCTGCCGTGTTGCCCTTGATACTGCCAAGCCTGCCGGTCAGGAAATTGCTGTCGCCGATGAAGTTGGCAACAAACCGGCTTTCGGGGTGGTCATAGATGTCCCGGGGAGAGCCGATCTGATGGATCCGCCCGGCATTCATCACCGCGATCCGGTCGGACATGGTCAGGGCTTCTTCCTGATCATGGGTGACAAAAACAAAGGTGATCCCGGTTTCCGATTGCAACCGCTTCAGTTCGATCTGCATCTCTTTGCGCAGCTTCAGATCAAGGGCCGACAGTGGCTCATCCAGCAGCAAAACCTTGGGCTGCGGCGCCAGCGCCCGCGCCAGTGCAACCCGCTGTTGCTGACCGCCTGAAATTTCCGAGGTCTGGCGGTTTTTCAGCTCTTCCATCCGCACCAACCGCAGCATCTTATCAACCGTTTCGGCCACCTCAGCCTTGGGACGGCCCAGCATCTGCAAGCCAAAAGCGATATTACCGGCCACCGTCATATGCGGAAACAACGCGTAATTCTGAAACACCGTGTTGACCGGTCGCTTGTTCGGCGGCAGCAGCGAGATGTCGTCCCCCGCCAGCATCATCGTGCCGGTGCTTGGATGTTCAAACCCCGCAATCAGCCGCAAAAGCGTGGTCTTGCCACAGCCGGACGGCCCCAAAAGCGTAAAAAACTCGTTCTCGGCTATATTGACATTGATTTCCTGAAGCGCGGTCACGGCAGACTCGCCGGCCCCGAACACCTTGGTGATGTTTCTGATCTCGATCATGTTTTGTTGCGACTCGCCTTGGCCAACGGGATTTTACGCTTGCCAATATTGCTATTGACAGAAATAACTTTCGTCAATAAAATTTTTTATCAGAGTAAAATTATTTATTCGGAGATCCCGCGCGTTGGAACACCCGGCAAGGCAGTTTGATCCAAAGCCCCATGCGCCTGGTCTGCGAGACCGGAAAAAGGCCCGGCGCCGCGAATTGATCCTGCACGAGGCTGACAAACTTTTCACCGTTCAGGGGATCGAAGCTACAACAATGGCCGCCATTGCCGACGCCGCAGGCGTGTCGCCGCCCACCGTGTTCAATTACTTCGGATCCAAAGACAATCTGCTAAGCAGCCTGATCTTTGAGGGCGCCGCCGCCAGCCGAAAACGCTGGCGCGACGATCATAAACGGCAGGACAAGAACCTGCTGGACGCGCTGACGGGGTTTCTAGGCGACGTGTCGGACCACACGATCAGGATCGCTGGCAAACGCGTCTGGCGCTATGCCGAGGCCGCCAATATCCGCCACCCAAACACCCCGTTTGAACAGCAATTCGTCCGCCTCGACAACGCCCTGACGGAAGAGCTGGCACGTTTCCTGAACCACCGCCAACTGGTCCTGCGCAACAGCCAGGAACCCGACTGCTTTTTCCTGGCGCAGCTGTTTTTTGATCGCTGGAACGCCCGCTATCTTGACTATATCAAGAACGACGCGATGACGCTGCCCGACCATATAGACCTGATCGCCCGGGATGTCGCCGAAATGGTATCATTGCTGTTTCACGACGACTGCATTGCCGCACCGCACATGCGGGATTAACCACGCTTGCCTCTCAGCAGACAGGCCCTTTGACAAGGCAGTCCTTCCAGCACCTCAGCAATCGCCGTTGTTGCGGCCACACAAAGGCTATATGCTTGCGCGACCAGTGAACCGGGCGAGTTTTGGGGCAAGATGAAACGTAGCATTCGCACGCTTACGCGGCACGTTACCGGCTATTTGATCCTGCTGCCGGTAGTTCTGAGTGCCATCGCCTTGCAGGCAATCATCGTTTACCCGATCTTCAAAAACCAGACAGCCGTCCCACGCCTGATTTACCGCGCCTGCGGCCTGGTATTTGGCATCCGTTTCGCGATCAATCCACAAAGTGCGCCTTTGTCCACCGACACCCCGACCATGTTCGTGTCCAACCACCTGGCGCGGTTTGATTTCGTCGGACTGCACCTGTTCCCAAATGCTGCCGTGATGATGAGTGCGCGGATATTGCAGATGCCGGTCTGGGGGCCGATTGTGCGGGCTTTTGCCGCCTCGTCAGGCTTCATCGCCACCGAGCAAACCCCCGAAGGCAAGCAGCGGGACCATGATCGACTGGGCCAGGCGGTCGACGCTGGCCGCAACATTGTGGTCTTCCCCGAAGGCATCCAGACCGATGGCCGCCGGGTGCTGCGCTACAGCCAGGGCTCGGCCGAGATTTTCTACAACCCCGACCTCTTGGCGCGCTTCCCGGCGTTGCAATCCGCAAGGCTGCAACCGGTGGTTCTGCGTCTGAAAACCATCGACGGGCTGGACGTGCTGGATCAGCCGGAAAAATGGGAACACTACACCCTGACCCATCAACTGACCAACGTGTTCGCAGCCCTCGCGCATCTGTCAACGATCGGCAGGACCACCGTTGACGTCCTGCTGTTGCCGCCGCTGGACCCGGGGCAGTTCGCCTCGGCCGACGCGCTGATCAACGCCGCCCATGACATGACCCGCGCCATCGTCGCCCCAAACCAGACCACGGCCCTGACCCGCCGCCAATGGCGCGACCGCGTCAGAGCTCGTGATTTCAGCCTTTGATCACAGCAAAAGCGGCATCATCAGGGTGGCCAAGCTCAGCACCAGAAAGAACCCGGCCATATCCGTGATGGTGGTTAAAAGCGGGCCGCTGGCCGCCGCCGGATCCTGCTTGAAACGCTTCAACAGCAACGGTACGACCCCGCCAATGGACACCGCCAGCACCGTATTCAACGCCAGCGCAATGCCGATCACCAGCCCCAGATACGGATTGCCCTTCCAGGCCCAGGCGACCATGCCGATCAGAATGCCAAGCGCAATGCCGTTGATCACCCCGACCGAAACCTCCTTCAACCAGACCCGCAGCGCATCTTTGGGCTGCACGATGCCCAAAGACAACTCCCGCATCGTCACCCCGACCGCCTGGTTGCCCGAACAGCCCGACATGTCCGACACCATCGGCAAAAACACCGCAATCGCGATCACGGCGGTCAGCGTTTCCTCGTAAGCCGAAATGACTGAGGCGGCGATAATATTCAGAACGATATTGGCCGACAGCCAGGCCAGACGCCGCCGCGAGCGGATCCAAACCGGCATCGAGCGTAACTCGTCCCCGACAACACCCTGGCGTTTCAGGCTTTCGCTTTCCGACCGCTCAAGTGCTGCCGCATCCACCGCCGAGCGGGAAACCACCCCCACCAAGCATCCGTCCGCCTCAACCACCGGCAGGCCCAGAAAGTTGTGTTCGTCAAACAGATCCTGCAACTCGTCCAGCGTCGTCGTAACGCCGACGGTCAAAGGGTCCACCATCACCGAGGTGAACCGCCCCGGATTTACCGGAGGGTATTTCGTTCAAAGCTTAGGCTACTTTAT
>CAYXXQ010000339.1:0-3954 GCA_964469075.1 uncultured Rhodobacter sp. | reverse complement strand
GCCTGCGCCGCACTGCTGAACAGCCGATGAATCTCAACAGACCCTAAAGCGTTTCAAGAAAGACTTGAGACATCGCGTATCACCAAAAGCCCGAGAACGCGAAGCGTGGCAGGGTTTTGGTGATGCAAGTATTTCCAGAAACGCACTAGGTCACGGCAAATCCGCAGACGGGTCATACTGTCGCCATATTCCCCGCTATATTTAAGGGAACGACACGGCAGACAGGTAAGGTTTTGATCATGCAACATGTAGCAACAGGATACAGAAGTCTCGGGCTTCTATTTGATGTGAACAACGACAGGATGTTGTCGATTCTCATCATCGTTGCCGCTTTGGCCGCTGTTGGCTGGGTTGGGGTAGAATACGCGCATTCGGTGATCGTTGAGGACAGCGTCGCCGCACGGGCCACTTTCCTTTAAGGCAGGACGGCCGGGGAGGCCGCAAAACCTGCCAATAAAACGCGAATTTGTGATGTTTTTGGGTCGCTGTGGAAAAACAGCGGCCCTTTTGCCTTTGTCGTTTTGACAAGCCCCGTGTTTGCAACTATTCAATCTTGTAAGAATCTGCGGCAGTAAGCATGCGGACGGAAACTGAGCGGTGGGAACAGTGGCATGACGACGATTTATCGTGGCGGAACGAAATTTGTGTGGGCCCTGGGCCTTTTGATGACCCTGGCGGCTGGCTTTGCCAGTGTGCCCGGTCTGATGGCTCCGGCTCAGGCGCAGCAAACGGCGGTCTATAATGCCATCGTTGTGCGCGGCAATCTGCGGATTGAAGAAACCACCATTCGCAACTTTGCAGCCCTGCCGGCCCGCAAACCCCTGACGCCCGGCCAGATCAACGCGGGCTATCAGCGCCTGGTCGCCACCGGCTTGTTTGAAGAGGTTGAGATCATTCCAAGCGGTAACAGCCTGGTGATCAACGTCAAAGAATACCCGACCATCAATCGCATCAATTTTGAACGCAATAAGAAGATCAAAGACGACCAGCTGGCCGAACTGATCACCTCGCGGCCGCGCCACACCTATAGCCCGGCCCAGGCCGAGGCTGACGCCGCCCTGATCATTGACGCTTACCGTCAGGCGGGGCGCCACACCGCCGAGGTTAAGCCCAAGATCATCCGCCGCAGTGACAACCGTGTCGACCTGGTGTTTGAGATTTTCGAAGGCAAATCGGTTGAAATCCAGCGCCTCAGCTTTGTTGGCAACCGCGATTTCTCGGACCGCCGCCTGCGCCGCATCTTGTCGACCAAACAGGCTGGCTTGCTGCGCTCTTTCATCAAAAGCGACAGTTTCGTTGCCGACCGGATCGAGTTTGACAAACAGGTTCTGCGCGATTTCTACCTGTCGCGCGGCTATGTCGATTTCGAGGTGCTGTCCGTTTCCTCGGAAGTTGTGCGTGAACGCAACGGCTTTTTCCTGACTTTCAAGCTGCGCGAAGGCGTGTCTTACAATTTCGGCGCGCTGACCACGACAAGCGGCCTGGCCGAGATTGACCCCGACGAGTTTCAGGCCGTAATGCGCCTGTCGTCCGGTGATACCTATTCGCCTTTCAAGGTAGAACAGGTGATTGCCCGGATGGAAACCCTGGCCACCCGCAAGGGTCTGAACTTCATCCGCGTCACCCCCCGGGTGGTGCGCCATGACGAAAACCAGACCATCGACCTAGAGTTTGTGATCGAACGCGGCCCGCGCATCTTTGTTGAGCGTATTGATATAGAAGGCAACGTCACCACCCTTGATCAGGTGATCCGCCGTCAGTTCACCACGGTGGAGGGTGATCCCTTCAACCCGCGTGAAATCCGTGAAGCCGCCGACCGCATCCGCGCCCTTGGCTTTTTCGCAAAAAGTGACGTGACCACACGCGAAGGCTCCTCCCCGGATCGGGTGATCGTTGACGTTGATGTTGAAGAACAGCCTACCGGCTCCTTCTCGTTTGGGGTCAGCTATGGGGCGTCGACCGGGGTTGGCGCCACCCTCAGCCTGTCGGAATCCAACTTTCTAGGGCGCGGGCAGTTCATCAAGGCCGAAATCGGCGGGGCAACTGCATCGCGCAATTACGAACTGGCCTTTGCCGAACCGTTCTTCCTGGGCCGCAACCTGCGCCTTGGTTTTGCCGGCTACTTGCGCAACACCACCCACCAGAACGCGTCTTATGACACGTCGATCACCGGTTTCACCCCGACCCTGTCCTTTCCGCTTAGCGAAAACGGTCGGCTTGAGTTAAGCTATCTGTGGTCGCGCAATCAGGTTCTGAACACCGACACCACAGCCTCGGCCCTGATCACCGACGGTGTGCGGACTTCAAGCTCGGTCGGGTTTACCTATTCGTTTGACAACGTGCTGGGTGGGATCAATCCGCTGGCCGGGACCACCTTTCGCATTACCCAGGAATTTGCGGGTCTTGGCGGCACTGCCAGTTTCTCAAAAACCACGGCGTTGTTAGGGATGCGTACGAATATCATCAATGACGAGATTTCGATCAGCGCAGAACTTGAAGGCGGCATTCTGGCCTCGTTCGGCGGGACGGCCAGCCATATCACCGATCGGTTCTTCATGGGCAACCGGGTGATGCGCGGCTTCGGACCCAACGGGATCGGCCCGCGTGAGCAGGGCGCCCTTGCCAATACCGACGCACTTGGCGGCAACTACTTTGCAGTCGCGCGGTTTGAAGCGAATTTCCCGATTGGCCTGCCAGAAGAATACGGCATCTCCGGAGGTATCTTTTATGACGTCGGCTCCCTCTGGGGCTTGGATGACACGGCTGGTGGCCTCGTCGGCGCGGATCCGCTTGACGACAGTTTCCAGCTGCGCTCTGTCATCGGGGTGTCGATCTTCTGGGAAACGGCTGTTGGCCCGTTGCGGTTCAACTTCTCGCAACCATTGTCCGGGCCTGCCTATGACCAGACGGAAACCTTCTCGCTGACCATCGGTCGCCGGTTCTAAATGGCGCTTGCCTGGGGTCAGTCATGGCGCAAAGCCTGCGGCCTGTCCCTTGTGATCCTTTATCTGGTGGCGACCCTGTCGCCCCCAGTTCAGGCCCAGGACGGCGGCATTTACGTTCTGAACCAGGAAGCCCTGTTCAGCCGGTCGGCGTTCGGCCAACGGGTGGTGGTTGAAATCGACAGCCGCACCCAGACGATCATGTCCGAAAACCAGCAGCTTGCCAGCGATCTTGAGGCCGAAGAACAAGCCCTGACCGATCAGCGCGCCGACCTGCCGGTGGATGAGTTTCGCACCCTTGCCGATGCCTTTGACAAAAAGGTTGAGGAAATCCGCACAGCCCAGGCCAACAAAAACGTTGAGCTAAACCAATGGGCCGAGGACGAGCAAAAACGTTTTTTCGCCCTGGCCAGCCCGATCATCGTCAAATTGGCCGAAGAACTGGGCGCGGTTGCGGTGATCGACAACCGCTCGGTCATCATTTCAGCGGATCGCATCAACCTCACGGCGCGTGCAATAGAGCGGGTCAATCAGGAAATCGGCGATGGTCGCCCAAAGACCGAGCCATAGCCAAGATCACTGCCTTGCCACCCCGTGGCCCGGTTGTTAGGGAATGGGCCTGTTATGCCCGATAGTCAAAGGCCAGATTTATGAAAGACGACACCAAACACGATTTGCTGACGGCCGATCTGGCGCTTATTCAACGCCTCATTCCGCATCGCTACCCGTTTTTGTTTATCGACCATGTGCGAGAGATCGACCTTGGCAAAACGGCGGTCGGCCTGAAGAACGTCACAATCAACGAGCCGCAGTTTCAGGGGCATTTCCCGGTCAAACCGATCATGCCGGGCGTGATGATCGTCGAGGCGATGGCCCAGACCGCCGCCGTTCTAATCGCGATGACGCTGGATTTGATCGACCGCGACCCGCTGGTCTATTTTATGACGATGGACAAGTTCCGCTTTCGCCAAATGGTCGTGCCCGGCGATCAGCTTGAACTGCATGTCGAAGT
>CAYXXQ010000338.1:0-3955 GCA_964469075.1 uncultured Rhodobacter sp. | reverse complement strand
CATGAAAAGCGCTGATCGACGAGGGGCTATGTGATCATCCGGGATGGAACACCTAGTGTGGCCTCAATCTGTCGATGCCAGCGGAGTGGTCGTTTTTGCGATTGTTTTTTCTTTGACGGTGTTGCTATCCTTAGCCACCTACGTGGTAATAGAAGTACCTTCCAACCGCTTTGGGAGGCGGTTTGCAAACCGAGTTGCTGCCGGCGACTAAATATGTTCGGTGGCAACTGTGCGAGTAGCCCCCCAAACAGTGGGTGCTGTAACAGCAGATTTTTCGGCAGAGAAACGCCCAGAGGCGGCAAATCTAGTTGTGGTCAACCGGATTTTGTCTGGATATGGTAGGGTGCAATACCTGGATCCTTTAAAACCTTGATGCAAGTGCCGCTGATTATCAGTTGCTCTTTAAAAACAAAAGGTTGCGGATTGGGCGAGAGAGAATGCGCAGCACCCTGACGACCGCTAAGCTGTCACGATACCTGACTGCCCTGTGCCTTGGCACTGTTTGGCTGGCCTCTGCCGTGACGATCGCTGAGGCACAGTCGGGATCAGGTGCCGCCAGTTCCAATCCTTTGAACTGGCGGTTGTTTGGCGGCGACGGGGCGGCAGCGATCGGGCTTGAGTTTTCGATTACCTCGGAGTTGACGGGGGCAGACGGCCCGATGCCATCCGCTTTGACCGAAGCGCTTGCCGGGGCGTCGGCACTGATTTCGCGGCAGCGGGGGGCGATTGAGACTTCGGCCGATTTGCTGAACACGGCCAAGGGGGATTACCGCCGGTTGCTGGCGGTTTTTTACGATAACGGGTTTTATGGCGCTGATATCTCGATCAAAGTGAACGGGGTTGAGGCGGCCGCGCAATCCTTGGGGGCTGAGCTGTCCGCACCGATCCTTGTGGTTATCGCGGCGCAGACTGGCCCGCAATTCAGGTTTGGTGAGGTTCAGATCGGCCCTGTGCCGGGGGATCCGCCAAAGAAGGTTCGACCAAGGCGGGCGGCGGTTCCGGCGCGGCCCGTGCCGGGGGAAATTGCGGCGGCGGGGCTGATTAAAACCGCGACCTCCGCTGCGGTTCAGGCCTGGCGGCAAAGCGGCCATCCGCTGGCGAAACCGGCTGATGTCAGCATCGTTGCAGATCATCGCAGGCAGGCGCTGGATGTGCTGGTGCGGGTTGATCCCGGCCCGCAACTGGCGTTTGCTGAAGCTGAAATTGCCGAGGCCAGCACGGTCGATGCGGCGTTCTTGGCCTATATCGCCGATCTGCCGGTGACGCATGTGTTTGATCCGGACACTCTGATCGAGGCGCGGGAGCGGTTGCTGCGCTTGGATATGTTCAGCGCTGTGGTGGTGGAAGAAGGTAAAGCGCCGGTAAACGGGGCTTTGCCGGTGCGCTTTGTCGTAACCGAGAAAAAGCCGCGTCGGATCGGGGCGAGCCTTACGGTTTCATCCAGCGACGGGGTGTCGGCCACAGGCTTCTGGCGGCACCGAAACCTTTTTGGCCAGGCAGAGCGGTTGACCCTGCGGGCCTCCGTCGAAGGGATCGGCAATCGGCCCTCGCTTGCCGCACTTGACTATTCGCTGGGAATTGAATTTCGCAAACCCGGCGCGCTTGCACCTGATACGGATCTGGTTGTGTCGACCGGGATCGAACGCAGCGTTGTCAGCACGGTTGAAACGGCGGCTCTGGAAGTTGGCCTTGGCTTTGCCCGCACGCGCGGCACGGCGATTGATACGGTGTCCGGGTTTGGCGCGATCAGCCAGACGACCGATACCAGCGGCACCCGGAATTTCCGACTGATCGGGGCGAAATACGGGCTGATCCGGGACAGCCGAGATGATCCGTTGGACCCGAGTTTGGGGCGATATGTTGATCTTGATCTGACAGGGTTTCACGAGTTCAGTTTTGGCAATACCGGGCTTCGGTTGGCGGTCGATGGGCGGGCCTATTTCAGTGCCGGGCAGTCCGGGCGGACAGTGTTTGCCCTGCGTGGTTATCTCGGCAGCCTGATTGGCGTGCCGATCGGTGCAAGTCCCGGGGAGTATTTGTTTTTCTCAGGCGGGGGCGGGTCTGTGCGGGGGTATCAGTACCACACCCGCGGGGTGACAATCGGTGGTGTGTTTTCCGGCGGTTTGTCGGTTGTGAATGTCAGTGCTGAAATGCGTACGAAGGTCAACGAAAAGATCGGCCTGGTGGGCTTTGTTGATGCCGGGCTGGTCGGGCAAGGCGCGCTTCCGACGGCGGCGGGCAACCTGCATGTCGGCCTTGGGGTCGGGCTGCGCTATAAGACGCCTTTCGGGCCGATCCGGTTTGACATCGCGCATGGTTTGAACCGCGTGGCGGGCGATCCTGATTTCGCGATTTATGTTGGATTGGGGCAGGCGTTTTGATGGGGCTGCGTGGCATAATCCTGGCGGTTTTCGCCAGTTGTTTAACCCTGTTTGCTGCGACGCAGTCGGGGGCGCAAGATACCGACGATAACGGCTATATCGTCGGCTATCTGGAGGAGGCGTTATCGTCAGAGGGTTTCACCGTCAAGTTTACCGATGTGGTCGGCATTCTGTCGTCAAAGGCCAGCGTCGGGGAGATCACGATTGCCGATAGTGACGGTGTTTGGTTGCGCATCAAAACTGCAAAGATCGATTGGACGCGGACCGCTCTTTTGAAAGGCGTTGTGCGGGTTCATGAACTGTCGGCCGACAGTATTGCCGTGCTGCGGCAACCCAAACGGGCGCAATCGACGTTTGTGCCAGAGGCCACGCCCTTTCGCATTCCTGACCTGCCGGTCGAGGTGGATATCGCCGCGATCAAGGTTAAGACCCTGACGCTTGGCAAGGCGGTTTTCGGACAAGAAGTGGCGTTGACGGCCAGTGCAGCGCTTAAACTCGACGAGATCGGGATCAGCGCGACGCTTGATGCAGACCGGACTTCGGGCGGTGTTGGCTCGGTCCATCTGGGGTTTGATCTGGCGCGGGAGGCCAGCAATCTGGATGTGGATTTCAGCCTGACCGAGGCCGAAAACGGCTTGATTGTCAACGCCTTGGGCATTGACGGCGCGCCGCCTTTGTCGGTGCGGTTGGCTGGGGCTGGACCTTTGGCGGATATGGCGATCGGGCTGGCAGTTGGGACGGATCAACCTGGTCTTGTCACCGGTATGATCCGGTTTTTGGAAAGTGAAGTGGGGCCGGAGGTCAGAGTCAGGATTTCGGGCCAGCTTGATCAGCTTGCGCCCTTGGCTTATCGCGATTTTTTTGCCGGAACCTCCGTCCTCACGGCGGAGGCGGTGGCGCGGCGGGCCGGGGGCTATGCGGTTTCAAACCTGCATTTGCGCACCGGCAGGCTGGCCTTGAAGGGCAGTTTGGCGACGGCGGATGACGGGTTTTTATCCGACCTTCATCTAAGCGGCAAGATCGCGCAACAGGATGCGGGCCTTGTGGTTTTGCCGTTTGGGGATGGTCAGGTAACACTGTCGCGCGCCTGGCTGGAGTTGGCGTACGGGCAGGCCTCCGGATCAGGCTGGGCGGTTGATATCGCGGCTGAAAACCTGGCCAGCCCGGGGCTGTCCTTGCGTGATTTCAGGGTTACTGCGACTGGGGTCAGTGACGATTTATTCACATCTGCAAACCGGTCGATTTCCGGACAGACCACGCTGACATTGGCGGGGCTAGATGCGGACCCGTCAGGTTGGCTAGGCATGCTTGCGCCGGATCTGTCGGCGAACAGCCAGTTTTCCTGGCGCGCGGGCGAGGCGATAAAGCTGACGGCGTTTGATGCAACCGGGGCTGATTTTGACCTGCGCGGGTCCGGGTCGCTGTCGAATCGGCGGTTTGACGGCGAGATGCAAGCGGGCGTGCAGCGGCTTCAACGGTTTGGCGCGGCAATGCCGCAGGTCGATCTGCGCGGCGCGGTGGATATCGGGTTTTCCGGCGGGCTGGATCCGCTGGCCGGAATGCTTGATGGCAAG
>CAYXXQ010000337.1:0-3957 GCA_964469075.1 uncultured Rhodobacter sp. | reverse complement strand
AAATAACCGTCCTAAAACGATATCCGAGAAAGTTGAACCCACCATTAACTTTGCCAACCTTGGTTTTTTCAGTGTTTAATTCAACTCCAATTGTAGCAGAAGTAGCCTTGATATTTTCAAGCATTGGTTCAATCTCAGTCCGCGGACCTTGAAATAACAATACCCAATCATCAGCATACCTCATCCACTCTAGCTTTCGACCTTCTGGATTGGGACGTGTCGGATAGTGATTAAAATTTTCTAAGCTTTCGCTATTCAATTCTTTCTTTATCCTAGCCCTTTCCGTGGGATCAGTAACCTTTTTCATCTGATATCGTAGTTTAGATGCCCTATGATCATATGCATAACATAGTGATTTTTTCGGACTCCCGTAGTTATTGTCACGTTCTAACTTATTTAATAATCTGTCAAATCCACCCATAGCCCTATTAAATAGGAATGGACTAAGGATACCACCTTGTGGTGTACCCTTATTAGATTTGAACGTCTTACCTTTTTCAGTATATCCCGCTGATAACCTTTTCTTTACCAGATTTAAGAACATCTTATCCTTGATCTTGTGACCAAGCTCTTTGATGATCTCTGAATGGAAGACATTGTCAAATGCTCCCGTGAAGTCTCCTTCGATTACCCATGTGTGCTTACTAGTAGCATACCGTAAACGATTTGCTACCAGCTGACACGATCTATTAGCTATGAAACCATAGCTGTTTAGATCTTCAAGATCTGGAAGAAAGATACATTCAAGTATTATGAGCATGGCAGTTTCAACCAATCGATCCCTAAATGTGGGGATTCCGAGTGGTCTTAATTTGCCATTCTCTTTCAAGATATAGGTCCGTCTAGCTGGTTTAAATTGATACGACCCTGATTTGATATCATCAGCTATAAGCTGTACTGATCTCTCATTGTAGTCATCTCTATTCTTACCATCTATACCTGGAGTTCTAGATCCCGAATTTCCTTTAATGCGATTGTATGCAATTACATACAAATCTGGGCTATACATTAATCTATGTATATCCCTATTTTCCCATCCACTTTCTCTATTGCGCTTTGTAAGTTCTTGTAATAGTTTTTCAATATTCATAACACTCCTCCTTTCGAGGAATTGATAGTGTAAACATACAAGATAATATACCTGTGAGGTCTCCCATCCGGTTCTCCATTACAGAGCCGTTCAAACGGTATCCTCACTCTTCTCGCATAGCCATTTCGGACCTTAGCGAGTAACCACGATTCACTACTATTCCGATGTCTTCCCTTAGATTCCCATTTCGATCTGTTACCTAGCTATTAATGCTTTCGGAGAGTCTCTATTCGCTCATGAATCCCCAATTGCCTTGGATTCATGTAGAAACTATATGACTTTAGTAACGCGTGTCATACCAGTATGTTGGCCTGCTCTTAGATCTTGGGTTTAACCAATCAAGGTTTAATCTTAGGAAGATTACCTGGCCCGCCTAGTCGTGCGTACTTTGACTATTTGGGCCTTTTAAACGTCATGCTACAGTCCCATCGGGATTTCCCCCATCAGGTAAGACGCCGGTTTATATACATTTGCGAAAGTATAACTGCCACTTTGGCAGCTACGGATTAGTAACTATCGTGTCGCACCAATTGGAACATGTAACTTTGGATACTCTTATTACAAAGATGAGCATCATCCAAGAATAAAATAATTGGATCCTTGTCAATGTCCTGACAACCCACATGAAGATTATTCAAACTAAATACTTGTGGTTTTGTCCAGATTGCTTCATCCTGGTTAGCATCAGTCAGAGCCTTTGGAAGACCGGTGATCTGATGGAACTCGAAGGGAGCGGCTGCAGCATTACCTGTTAAGACCAACTCCCCTCTGCCCCCAAGCCGTGCTTACTACGTTAATAGTACACGGCTTTCCAGTTAAGTTCTTCTGAAAAGTCTAAGTTTTAGAATTCACTTCCGTCATCCTGCGTTTATCTTTAGCTTTGTTTTGCTGCTTTGTTCGAATATTGTGACATCTAGTACATAGTGTCACAGTTTTCCGATTGTTAGCTGCAGTTACATACTCCCACGGCTTCTTAGTCCTACCGGCAGAGCCGAGACTATTTTTATGATGCTGCTGGAGATTGCTTGGACTATCGCAGTCTGCACAATGGCTATCTGGTATATCAGACGCATGGATGTAGTTGGTTGTCTTTAAGATATCGATCCATTCTTGATGAATGTCTCTCTCAACCTTATTGAGCTTCCATTTCCATCCTAGTAAATCATTCGATTCTATTCTTTGAGTGACGCTTTTATTAATTCTAGGGAATCGACCATACTTAGTTCGTATCTTTGACACTGTTGAATTATGACGTCCAGCCAATGTTTTCAATACAGAGTATTCAAGTATGTATCCGACCCTACCTATAACTTTAGAGCTTCTATCACAAACTTGGTAATAATTCTTCAAGCCTCTGATAATCTCATTGAATTTTTGAATGATTCTCTCGTCTGACATAGAAATCCATGCCGTTTTGCACAGGGGAAAACCCTCACTATCACAGAACCCCTTTTCCTTTAGCCTTTTGATTATTCTGTCATCAGCGTCGATAAAACCTTTCCTTACCCTTCGTTGGTAAGTAGTAGTTTTATTTTTAGTGCTGTAACATTTTGAGATCCCGTATCTTTTATTGTCCACAAGAATAAACTTGTAACCGAGAAAGCAGAATCCATCATTGACTGAGGTTATTTTGGTTTTGTCTTTGTTTAGGCTAATCCCGATATCTTTTACATTCTTAACCACTTTCTTCATGATCCGATCATCTATCTCACTTTTGGGTCCAGTATATAATACTACCCAATCGTCAGCATAACGATACCATTCGAACCTCCTACTATGAGGATTTTCGACTCGTGGATCAATATTTAGCAGTTCTTCTTGTAGGATACCTATTTCGTGAATTTTAGCTTTTCTTTCATCTGGGGTACATCTACTAGATTTCAGAACCGCAGAAATAGTGCGGATCTTATACCTGAGTTTATTTGTACCTTTGTGTGTTTTGAATGCTTGATTACCGTAGTTGAGTTCCACTTGGAGTCTGTCCATGTGTCTGTCAAAGTGATCGAGTGCCCGATTAAATAGAAAAGGACTTAGTATGCCACCCTGAGGTGTACCGATAGTGGGTTTATGAAGTGTATATGTTTTTACATATTCCTTCTTTTCCCACTTACTTCTTTTCTTCTTCGGGTTCTTTAGCGTTTTATGTTCTTCCATAAACCCAGCCATTAACCTTCTTCTGATTAAGTCTAGGAAACGCTTATCTGTGATACGGGTGCTCAGCTCTTTCATTACAGCGCCATGTTTGACATTATCGAAAGCACCAGTGAAGTCTCCTTCAATGATCCAATTTGCTCCTTCGATTTTGTTTCGAAGAATGTCTGCCACGTCAGCGGTGCACCTTCCCTTGATGAATCCAAAACTCCTTGGATTTTCAAACTCTGGTGCCCAGATTGCTTCAAGAATTACTAGGATTGCTCCTTCAGTGATTCTATCGCGAATGGTCGGAATTCCTAATGGACGCATTTTCCCGTTAGGTTTTAGAATTTCAATTCGTTTAGCGGGTTTCCATTTATACTGATTATCCCTCATAGAACTTATTATACCTTGCAGCATATTATTGTCCCAATGTTTGATAGTCTGGTTATCCACTCCACTAGTCTGTGATCCCTTGTTTCCAGCCATTCTTTCATAAGCTAATACATACAAATCCTCGTCATACAGTAGCCTGTATAAGTCATTGAATTTGTATCCATCTTTTTTAACTTTTTCTCTCATGATCTGTAGTTTGTCTGCTATTTTCATAATTTCTCCTATTACAGGAGACGTGCGTTATTCTTAGCTCTGACTTTACAGAATACTTAACCTAGAGGCACTCCCATCCGGTTCTCCATTACAGAGCCGTTCAAGCGGTATGCCTCCTCTTCTCG
>CAYXXQ010000336.1:0-3968 GCA_964469075.1 uncultured Rhodobacter sp. | reverse complement strand
AGAGACTGGCTAAATGCGCAAAATTGGTCTCTGAACCCGCTTTGTCTCTAACCGACCGCCCTAGGCCTTCAGTAGGGCGCATTCAAAAAGCGCAGCATTTTCAGTGTGTTGATGTTTTTTGGCAAGCGCCCTTTTCGAAGTCTCAAGCGGTATCGGAATACGATGCAAACCGCGGGACGGGTCTTAGGGCGGCCGTTTTTGGCGGACAGCGGTCGTTCGCTGCGCCGTGCATGAACTGGCAAACTGCGGACTTTCCCGACATTCAGGTTTGGCCATGTTGCTGACGCAGCATTTGTTTGCAGTTGCGGCGGATCAATCTTGGCGACGCAGCGGTTTTCACCAGAGCGGCCATTTGGAATTTATAATAGACCAGTTCCAACCTTTTCTTTCGCTGTGTGTGGACCCAATAGCCAAGTTGCGGGACGCAAGTCACCGACAACACCAAACAAGTGCCATCATCAACGCGTCAAACGGATACTGCTGCAAGAATATCTGCCCGTTTGGTCTCAATTCGGCAGGCGTTCTTTACTATTTTGCCGCGTTTCATAACCACAATCTGATCAGCAAGCTCATACGCAAAATCAAAATACTGCTCGACCAGAACAATCGCCATATCGCCTTGGTCACGCAGCAGACGGATGACTCTCCCGATGTGCTGGATGATATTGGGTTGAATTCCTTCTGTGGGTTCGTCCAGTAACAGCAACTTGGGTTTGGTAAGCAGGGCACGCGCTATGGCCAATTGTTGTTGTTGGCCCCCCGACAGATCACCACCGCGACGATGCTTCATCTCTTGCAGAACGGGAAACAGCTCAAAAATATGGTCAGGGATAAAATGCTCTGATCGGGGTAGGCAGGAAAACCCAGTTTGTAGGTTCTCAAGGACTGTGAGCAGAGGAAAGATATCACGCCCCTGAGGGACATAGGCGACGCCCATCTGGGCCATTTTATGCGCTGTTGTTTGACCCAATTGCGTCCCATCCAATGTGATATCCCCGCTCGAGCGCGGGTGCGTGCCTGAAATCGCGCGCAGCAGACTGGTTTTTCCCACACCGTTGGTGCCCATCACACAGGTTACTTCGCCCAGTTTTGCGGTCATGGAAATGTCATAGAGGATTTGTGAATTGCCATAGTGCAACTTCAGATTTTTGATATCCAGCATGTGTCAGCGCCCCAGATAAACGTCGATGACGTCTTGGTTTTTAGTGACATGATCGAGTGAGCCTTCGGCGAGAACTGCCCCTTCATGCAGCACGGTGACCTTGCAATTCAACCTGCGTACAAACTCCATATCGTGTTCCACCACGACAACTGCGCGGGTCTTGGCCGCCTCGACAAGGATGGCGGTGGTCTTTTCCCGCTCGGCTGGCGTCATACCTGCGGCGGGTTCATCCACAAGCAGTAATTGCGGCTCTTGCGCCAGTAACATCCCGATCTCTAGCCATTGCTTTTGCCCGTGGCTCAACTCGCCTGAGATGCGCAGCAAGGCGTCATCTAACCCGATTTGCGCTGCGAGTGTCTCGACACGGCTAAAATCCGAAGCAGAGGGTTTGAAGAAGAGCACGGCCAAGGGCGCGCGATCTTTGCGCAAGGCCATCATCAGGTTTTCCTGCACTGTTTGTTCTTCAAAAACGGTGGGCTTTTGAAACTTCCGCCCAATACCAGCTTGGGCGATTTTGGCCTCTGACATACCAATGAGAGAGAGGCTTTTGTCACCCCAGAGGATATGGCCCTCATCGGGGCGCGTTTTGCCGGTAACGATATCCATAAATGTGGTTTTTCCCGCTCCGTTCGGTCCGATCACCGCCCGCAACTCGGCCTTTGCGATCTGGAACGACAAGTTGTTAATTGCGCGAAACCCGTCAAAGCTGACGGTCACGCCAGAGACTTCCAGTAGCGTTTTCATGATTGCGTCTCCTTGGGTTTGCGTTTGAGCACGTCAATCAAGCCGCCGATACCTGCGGGTGCGTAGAGTGTGACCAGCACAAAGCTGAGGCCGAGCGATACCAGCCACCAATCCACCCATTTGACCGTATAGAACCCCAACGGCACATCAGGGGCCTGACCGCCAGTGAACCAGCTGGAGACGAGGCTGACACAGGCGGTGCCGATAACTGCGCCATAAAGCCTGCCGCGCCCGCCAATCGCCACCCACACCGCCAGATAAATCGAGGCGATGGGGGCCACTTCGGCGGGGTTGATGATGCCCGCTTGGGGGTAATAAAGCGCTCCGGCGATGCCAGAGATACAGGCCGTCAGCGTGAAGACCGCTAGCTTGTAGGTCTCGACGGAGTAGCCGAGGAACCGCACGCGGGCCTCGTTATCGCGAATGCCGCGAATGACCGAGCCGAATTTGCCGGAGACGACCCATGCGACCAGCAGATATCCCAAACCCAGCGCAAGCGCCGAGGCCCAGAAGAACCAAAGTGATACAACCGACTGCGGGGCCGTGACACCAGGGAGGTTTTGCAGACCCGATAAGCCGTTATTGCCGCGCAAACCACTGGCGTTCTGGAACAGATACAGCGACAGGCCCAGCGTCATGGCTTGGGTCAGGATTGACAGATAGACCCCGGTGACGCGGCTGCGAAAGGCAAGCCAACCGAACACCAGTGCAAGGATGCCTGGCACCAGCACAACAAAGGCCAGTTGCAAGAACAGACTGTCTGCAAAAGCCCAGATCAGCGGGAAATCACTGCTGCCGACGACGCCAAAAATCTGGTTGCCAATGCCTGCGCTGATCTCTTCTGGTGTTGGTGGCAGCACGCCTTCGGAGAGCGAGCTTTCCACGATCTGGCGCGTACGCTCGTACATCAACCACATGCCGATCATGTAACCGCCAAGGCCGAAGAAGGCGAAATGGCCCAAGGACAGGATGCCAGTGTAGCCCCAGATCAGATCCATCGCGATGGCGACCAGGCAGAGGCATAGGGTTTTGCCCAGTACTTTGACAAAGCTGGTGGAGATGAGGCCGACGCCAAACCCCTCCGACAGGACCGTGACGCCAAGCGTGAAGAGCGCCAATATGGACAGGAAGATCAGGACGGATGGATTACGCGCGATAAACGATCTTTGCATAGGTCAGTCCCCCGCCGCGCGGCCTTTGAGGGCGATAATGCCCCTTGGCCGGAACTGAATGAAGATGATGATAAAAATGATCATGTAAGTTTGCGCCGCCAACGTGTTGGAGGGGTTAAGGAACTCGACCCCCTTTTGGAACCCGCCAATCATCGCCGCCCCTGCCAGCGTGCCCCAGATGTTGCCAACACCGCCGACAACCACGGTCATAAAGCTTTGCACGATGTAGTCGCTGCCCATCTCGGAAGTGACCTTGGCGAATAGCCCAATCGCGACACCTGCAATGCCCGCAATGCCGGACCCAAGCCCGAAGGTCAGCATGTTCACCCGGTCGGGATTGATCCCCATGCTTGCCGCCATCGCTGGGTTTTGCGTGACGGCGCGGGTTTCCAGCCCAAGGCGCGTACGCTTCATTATGAAGAGGAACAGCGCGAGAAACAGCAGTGCCAGAATGAAGATCGCGATGCGGATATAACTGATCGAGACGACATCATTGATCACCCACGCGCCGTCGAGCCACGAGGGCGATGTCAGCGGGCGGGCCTGTGTGCCAAAGATGTTTTTCGCAAGCTGTTGCAGGGCGATGGAAACTCCAAATGTGGCCAGCAGCGTCTCAAGCGGACGGTGATAAAGCCACCGCACCACAAGCCTTTCCAGCGCCACTCCAGCGGCAAAAGTCACGGCAAAGGCCAGCGGTACTGCAATCAGGATGGAGGCTGTGTGATTTGGTACAAACTGCTGCACCACATAACCTGTGTAGGCCCCCATCATGATGAATTCGCCATGCGCCATATTGATTACGCCCATCACGCCAAACGTAATCGCAAGACCAATGGCGGCGAGGAAGTAGATTGAGGCAAGAGACAAAGCATCAAGCCCCAGATCAGCCG
>CAYXXQ010000335.1:0-3972 GCA_964469075.1 uncultured Rhodobacter sp. | reverse complement strand
GTGCGCGACATGATGAAGGCGCTGAACCTGCCGGATGTGATCGTCCGCTTCTGACAAGTGGGCATAAGGGTGGCGGTCTGATCCGAATCACCATTGATCCGGCCCTGTATTTGGCCGCAAAGCCGCCCGAAACCGGCGCATACCTTGCCGAAATCCGGCGATTTGCCCCAGAACCTGACATATTCGGCAATTTTTTTGAGACCTGATTTATGGCCATTTCCCCTTATTTCGGCGGGCCTTCCACCGGTGATCACCGGGCTGGTAGCACCCTGAAACTGACAACAAGGCGGAAACAATCAGAAACGGCTGATATTTCTACCATCGGCTGAAACGGCCCGCATTATCAGGGAAATCCGCCTAAAACCGAACTTGGCCGTGCAGGCCTGTTTTGGCGGCGATCCCGTCCATTGCCGCAAGAACGGAAACAATCAATCCTCGTCAAAACATTGATTTAAAACAGCTAATTCTCCCTATAACTAAGGCGCACCCGACCTGCCCCTGCCCCATTCCCGTCAGATTTTACTTCCTTCGCGCAGGCAATTTGGCTAACTTATTCTTAACAACGCCCAACTGGGACGGGCATATCCAACTAGGTCATGGGGGCGGCCGCACACGAGGACTGCATTGATTTGCAGGAATGGTGAGTGCCGTGACAGATCGTGACTCCTGGGCGTTGACCCTCCGCGAACTGATTTTGAAAAGCCTTCTTGGGCTATGGATCGCTGCGTTTATCGTATCGGTCCTGTCCAAGGCAATCCCTGCGCAATATCCGCTGGGCATGGCATTGACGGCGCTTGTGGCGTTTGTCCTGTTTCCATCCAAATTGAAAACAATAGAAGCCGACCCTGAACAGGAGTCGGCCCCTGAAGATATTTCAGGTCGTGAGGTAGCTTAATGACTGATTATGGCGACGGCATCGTATCGGGTACAAATAACAACGACTGGATCGACACGGCTTATACCGGCGATCCGGAAGGCGACCGCATCGACAATAATGACGGCAAAAACGGCACCGTCGGCAACGAGGATATCGTGGCAGCCGGTGCAGGCAACGACACGGTGTTTGCCGGTGACGCCGATGATGTCGTCTATGGTGGCCTTGGGCGCGACACGATTTATGGCGAAGACGGCAACGACGTGCTGTTCGGCGACGCTGACCTTGATGGCCTGGCCCTGTCTGGGTCCGGTAAAGGATCAGGCTCCGGTAAAGGGTCGGGATCTGGCAAAGGTTCCGGGTCTGGCAAGGGCTCAGGCAAAGGTAAGGGTTCTGGCAAGGGTTCTGGCTCTGGCAAAGGGTCCGGCTCTGGCAAGGGGTCCGGTTCCGGTAAAGGCTCCGGCGGTTCGGGGTCAAACGGTGACACTTGCTCGACCGATGAAAATGGCGACACCATTTATGGCGGCGAGGGCAACGACACCATCCTTGGCATGCAGGGTAATGATTATCTGAATGGCGGCAATGGCAACGACTTCATCGCTGGTGGCGCCGGGGACGACAGGATTGACGGCGGGGCCGGGGACGACGTGATCTTTGGCGATGGCGCCAACAACCCGGACGACGCGCAAAACATGATCGTCAACGGGTCATTCGAAGATGTCTCGGGCCTGGTTCCGACAACATTCGGCTATCTTGGTAATGGCGCAGTCACCGGCTGGACAACCGAAGACCCGCAGCACCAGATCGACATCCACGGCGACAGCCGCGGCGGCGTGACCCCCGCAGACGGCCAGTTTTGGGCGGATCTTGAAGCAACCCCTGGCAACATCTCGATCGGCCAGGACGTCGCAGGCGTCGAAGCCGGCGAGCAGTATGTCCTGACCTTCAGCGCAGGTGATCGGGTGACCGATACCAACACTTTCCAGGTAATCTGGAATGGCGAAGTGATCGAAATTAACGATTCAGACATAATTGACCCTGTAAATGGGGGAATGCAGCAGTATTCAATCACACTGACAGGCGGCACTGGCGACGGTTCGAACCGGCTTGAATTTCAAGGTCTCGGCGAGGCGAACCGTCGTGGTGTGTCAATTGACGACGTGAAAATGGTCCCGGTGATTACCGGCGGCGAATGTGACGGCGACGACACCATCAATGGCGGCGACGGCGACGACCTGATCTTTGGCGGCGGCGGTGCTGACACCATTGATGGCGGCGACGGTGACGACGTGATCTACGGCGACGACAGCGACGATGGCACCCCTTCCGGCGGCTCAGGTTCCGGTGGATCAGGGTCGGGTAGTGGGTCCGGGTCGGGTGGTTCTGGGTCCGGGTCGGGTGGTTCTGGGTCAGGTGGATCTGGGTCAGGTGGTTCCGGCGCTTCTGGGTCAGGTGGTAGTGGTTCAGGCTCTGGTGGTTCAGGCTCTGATGGTTCAGGCTCTGGCGGGTCTGGCTCTGGCGGGTCTGGCTCTGGCGGAACGGGCGGTGGCTCGGATGTTGACGCCTGCGAGTTGACCGAAGGCGTTGGCCCGAACGGCGATACGATCTATGGCGGCGACGGCGACGACACCATCAATGGAATGTCGGGCCATGATTATCTGAACGGCGGCGCAGGCGAAGACGTGATCTTCGGCGGCACCGGCAACGACAAAGTTATTGGCGGCGAAGGCGACGACTATCTTGTCGGCGGCGAAGGCGATGATTGCGTCATCGGCGGTGAAGGCGCTGACACCATCGTCGGCGGCGCTGGTGCCGACCGTCTTGACGGCGGCGATGACCGCGACACCATTTATGGCGATGCAGGCGATACCGTCGATGGCGGCAGCGGTGGCGATGACAATGACACGCTGGTCGTATCGGACGTTGACTATATCGAATATACCAGCCTCGATCAGGAAGATGGGATCGTTCACTTCAACAGCGGTGAAACGCTGGAATTTGAAGATATCGAAAACATCGTGCCCTGCTTCACCCCGGGCACCGTCATCCTGACATCCGGAGGGGAGCGTCGCGTCGAAGATCTGGTTCTTGGCGACAAGGTTGTCACCCGCGACAACGGCCTACAGGAAATCCGCTGGATTGGTGCAAAAGCCCTCAACGGCCGCCTGCTGCTGGAAAACCCGCATCTGCGCCCGGTCCTTATCCGCAAAGGCGCATTGGGACGTGGCCTGCCGGAGCGTGACATGATGGTCTCGCCCAATCACCGGATGCTAATCGCCAATGACCGGACCTCGCTGTTCTTTGAAGAACGCGAAGTGCTGGTGGCCGCGAAAGATCTGATTGATGGCAAAGGTGTGCAGCAGGTCGACACGATCGGCACAAGCTACATCCACATGATGTTTGACAGCCACGAAGTGGTGCTTGGCGATGGTGCCTGGACCGAAAGTTTCCAGCCGGGTGACTATTCGCTGAAAGGCATCGGTAACGCCCAGCGCAACGAGATCTTTGAACTGTTCCCTGAACTTCGGGAAAGCCACGGCCGCACCAAATATGTCTCGGCCCGGCGTTCGCTGAAACGCAAGGAAGCCCAGTTGCTTCGGTGATGACTTAAGGGCTTGCTACAGCTTGAAAGGGCGAAGGGAAACCTTCGCCCTTTTCACTTTGCAGTAAGAAATCGCTTTGCTGCCTGGGCAGATTTGCCTTGGCGATCCCGCAGGCCCACGCCACCCAGCCCGACCGCATTTCCAACCCTCTGCCAAATCGTTTCCATCTTGCCTTGCCGATCCCGGCTGAGTATTGTTACATGAGTTAACAATAAAAGCCGATATCCCGGCTTCAAATTGGGGGCGATATGACCGCGCAATCCGATCTTTTACCGCATAAGGTAATCACCGAGCGCCGCGATGATGGCACCCTTATCCTAACATCGGGCTATAAGCTGGGGCCGGTCGCCGCAAACACCGGCGAATTGCTGCATCGCTGGGCCGCCGAAACGCCTGACACCGTGTTTTTGGCCGAACGCCGCGGCGACGGCTGGCGCGAGTTGACCTATCAAGATTGCCTGACCGCCGTTCGCAGCCTGGCATCCGCCCTGTTAG
>CAYXXQ010000334.1:0-3978 GCA_964469075.1 uncultured Rhodobacter sp. | reverse complement strand
CTTGGCCAGTTCGACATACCAGTCGCAAACCTTGCCCCAGACATGGGTATAAAGCGCCGTCGCCGCGTCGTTGAACTGGTATTGCGCAAGCGCTGCATCCACCGCCTCGCGGGTGCGGGCGGTTTCGCCGATGATCCATTTGTTGACCGTCTGGCTGACCGATTTTGGGTCGAAATCAGGCTGCGGTTTGCAGTCGTTCATCTCGGCAAACCGCGCGGCATTCCACAGCTTGGTGCCAAAGTTGCGATAACCGGCAATCCGCTGGGTGCTAAGTTTCAGGTCACGCCCCATCGCCGCCATCGCGGTCAGGGTAAAGCGCACGGCATCCGCGCCGAACTCGTCAATCAGATCGAGCGGATCCAGCACATTGCCAAGGGATTTTGACATCTTCTTGCCCTTCTCGTCACGCACCAGCGCGTGGACATAGACGGTGTCAAAAGGCTTTTGCCCGACCACGGCATATTGCATCATCATCATCCGGGCGACCCAGAAAAAGATGATGTCAAAGCCGGTGATCAGAACGGTCGTCGGAAAGTATTTCTGCAACGCCTCGTTCTGGGCGTCGGTTTCGGCGTCGCCGGTCCAGCCGAGCGTGCCGATCGGCCAAAGGCCCGAGGAGAACCAGGTGTCGAGGACGTCGGGGTCGCGAAGAGGATGTATACCTGAAAGCGTTCTCGAACCGTCGACCCCCTGAACATGTGTGACGATCCACTTATCACGTGTTCCAGATTCCGAACTAAAGTGTACTTGGATTTCTTCGCCAAACAATTGCTTGACCTTAATTTCAACTGCGGTTTCATCAACTGCGCAGATTGCAAATGGTCGAACCTTGAGCGCTTGACTTTTATCCTTAAGCATTTCCGTGTCATCGGGGTGTGGAACATACCAAACCGGCACCTGATGCCCCCACCACAATTGCCGCGAGATGCACCAAGGCTCGATATTCTCAAGCCAGTGGAAATAAACCTTCTTGTCGCCCTCTGGCAGAATGTCGGTGCCACCCCCCGCCGATCCGGCGTGAACCGCATCAATCGCCGGCTGGACGATCTTTTCGGCGTCGACAAACCACTGATCGGTCAACATCGGCTCGATCACCACTTTGGAGCGGTCACCAAAGGGCTGCATGATCGGCTTGTTCTCAACCAACGGCACGTAGGCCGGGCCTTGGCCCGGCGCCTCCTTGGTCGCTGCCGGCAGGTATCCCGGCGCGCGCGGATCGTCATGCTGGGTCGGGATCATCACCGCCAGACCCTCGGCAGTAATCTCGTCGATCACCAGCGCACGCGCCTCAAACCGGTCCAGCCCGCGCAGATGATCGGGCACAAGGTTGATCGCATCCGCCTCGGCCTCGGACAGGTGCCGATCACCCTTGGCAACCGCCATCGCGGTCGCGGCGGCCTGGTCGTAAGGGTCGCCATCGGCACGCATATGCGCCTTGGTGTCAATCCGACGATAGCAGGGGATATCGCCGCGTTTGGCGACAGCATAGTCATTGAAATCATGCGCGCCAGTGATTTTCACTGCGCCCGAACCGAAATCCTTGTCCGGGTAGTCATCAGTGATGATCGGGATCAAACGGCGATGTGCCTTTGGCCCGACCGGGATTTCGCACAGCATGCCGACAATCGGCGCATAGCGTTCGTCGCTGGGATGCACCGCAACCGCGCCGTCGCCCAGCATGGTTTCCGGGCGCGTCGTGGCAATCGCAATATAATCACGGGTCTCGCGCAGCGTCTCAACCCCGTACTCATCCCTTTCGACATATTCATAGGTTGCCCCGCCGGCCAGCGGGTATTTGAAGTGCCACATATGGCCGGCAACCTCGATATTCTCGACCTCAAGATCGGAAATCGCGGTTTCAAAATGCGGATCCCAGTTGACCAGCCGCTTGCCGCGATAGATCTGCTCGTTGTTGTACATATCCACGAACACCTTGATGACAGCGTTGTGGAAATTCCCCTCTTCGCCGGCTGGCGCGCCGGGGGCACCGGACATGGTGAACGCCTCGCGCGACCAGTCACAACTGGCGCCAAGGCTTTTCAGCTGGCCAATGATGTTGCCGCGCGATTTGACCTTTTGCTGCCAAACCCGCTTGATAAACGCCTCGCGCCCCATGTCGCGGCGGGTGATGTTGCCCTCGGCGGCCAGTTCACGTTCCACCACCATCTGTGTGGCGATCCCGGCGTGATCGGTGCCCGGCTGCCACAGCGTGTCAAAGCCGCGCATCCGGTGCCAGCGGATCAGGATATCCTGCAAGGTGTTGTTGAACGCGTGGCCCATATGCAGGCTGCCGGTGACATTCGGCGGCGGGATCATGATGCAAAAGGTCTCGGCCCCGTCTTTGGCATTGGCCCCGGCCTTGAACGCGCCCGCGTCTTCCCAGCTTCTGTAAATCGCAGCCTCGGCGGCGGCGGCGTCAAAATTCTTTTCCATCGGCATCTGAGGAATTCCATTGGTGGTCGCGTCAGCTTTGGCCGCTCTTTACCCCGCGCGCGGGCCAAGGAAAAGGGGCGCTGAGCGATCAGGCGGGCTTTAATCGCGCGTCAAAATAGGCGATCACGCGATCATACCCCTCTTGGGAGAAGTGATCCGTCAGCATCGCGTGGCCTTTGCCCTTGATCGTGTGCGTCACCACGCCATCGCCAAAAGCCGTTTTGATCGCCGTCAGCTTGGCGGCCTTGCACAGCGGATCCTTTTCATAGCGCATCGCCAGCGCCGGGCCTTTGCGGCGCATTCCGGTGGCGGCGGAGTCGATTTCTGCGGCGCTCATGTGGAGGGCCGATTGCTTCATCAATGGCAGGCTGGGCTGGCAGGCGACAGCGCCTAAAACGGCGTCATCAGCCATCAGGGTCAGGGCAAATCCGCCGGTCAGGCACATGCCGATGGTGCCAACGGCGGCCCCTTGATTGCGGTCGCGCACATCGCGGCAAAGCGCTGCCATCCAGCCGGCGATGGGGCTGGCTTTGTTGGCGGCGAACATGTGAAATTCACGCCGCATGCAAAACAGGCGCAGCATGTTGCTGGCGAAACGGAACTTGCCAAGCGGCCCCAGGAAATGCGGCAGATAGACATGGTAACCCTGCCCGGCAATGTTGCGGGCCAGCGTGATTGTGCTGGCGCCGATGCCGGGCAATTCCTGCCAGATCACGATCGCTGGGCTTCACCGACGTGATAAACTGGGTGGTTCAGGGTGCTGCCGTCTTCCAGCGGAGCGGAAAAATCGTAAACCTCAAATCCGTCGATCTGATCCATCTGCGCACCCCTTTGCTTTGCCAATTGTTGTGATCAGGCGCGAAATCGGTGGTAAAATCAAGTCGGCTTGTCGTTTTGGGCTTTTGCGGCCTTGGTTTGAGCCGGGTCCACGCAATGAGGGAAGCCCCGCCAAAACCTGTGGTTTACCCTCGATGGCCTGTATGCTTTGCTGCGTTAACTGCAACTGAAAGGCCGAAAATGGACGAGATCATCCGCTGGGGCGCGACCGAAACCGCGCGCAAAATCAACGACAAATCTGTCAGCGTGACCGAAGTGACCCAAGCGCATCTGGCGCGTATCAAAGAGGTGGAGCCGGGCCTGACAGCGGTGATAGAAACCTTTGAAGATCAAAGCCTTGCAGCGGCGGCGGCGAAAGATCGACAGGGTGTGGCACAGGCGCCTTTGCTGCATGGATTACCGATCACCATCAAGATCAATGTCGATTTTGCCGGAAGGCCGAACTCCAACGGTATACCGGCGCTGAACGCCACCCCGGCACGTCAGGATTCGCCGATTGTTGCGCACTACAAGGCCGGGGGCGCGATCCCGATTGGCCGGACCAATACGCCCGAGTTTTCGCTGCGCTGGTTCACCTCGAACCCGATTTATGGGGTGACTGAAAACCCGGTTAACCGGACGTTGACACCGGGGGGGTCAAGCGGTGGGGCGGCGGCGGCGGTGGCCGCGGGCATAGGGGTTTTGGGGCATGGTAACGATCTTGGCGGC
>CAYXXQ010000333.1:0-3980 GCA_964469075.1 uncultured Rhodobacter sp. | reverse complement strand
CCTGGTTCCTGATCCTGCCGCAATCCGGCGCGCCAATTGCCGTGATCCCAACCATCGGCGCGGCCCTGATGCGCCAGACCTGGGTCAGCGATATTCGCACATTTGCCTCCCCCAATCCTGACGATGAAGGCATCGGGCTACTGCAAGACGCTCTGCAACCGTTTCAACGCATCGGCATGCCGATGGGCCAGGAAAGCGCTCTACGGTTTTCGCCTGCAGATTTTGACCGGTTGCGGCAGGCGCTGAAGGGTCAGTTCTCAGACGCCACGCCTTTGATCAAATCCCTGCGGATGATCAAATCAAACGCAGAAATCGACGTGATTTCAAAGATTTGCGCGATTGCCAGCAACGCATTTGATCAGGCAGAATCGTTGTTTTACGCAGACCAACCGCTGTCTGACGCCTTCCGCGCCTTCAAGATTGCGCTGCTATCTGCCGGGGCCGACGACGTGCCATATCTGGTCGGCGGGGCCGGGCAAGGCGGCTATGGCGACGTGATTTCGCCGCCGGATGGTACGCCGCTTGCGCCGGGGGATGTGCTGATGCTGGACACCGGCGCCACTTTGCAGGGGTATTTTTGCGATTTTGACCGAAACTTCGCAATCGGCAATACAACACCGCAGGCGCGAGACACGTACCGCGCCCTTTGGGCCGCGACCGAAGCAGGCATCGCCGCCGCAAGGCCGGGGGTCAGAACATCGGACTTATTCGCCGCAATGGCACAGGAATTGCCGCAGGCCGGGGGTGATGTTGGCCGGTTTGGGCATGGTCTGGGCATGCAATTGACCGAATGGCCGTCGATTGCCGCCAACGACCACACCATCCTTGAACCCGGCATGGTGATGACGTTGGAGCCGTCAGCCGAGATGTCGACCGGCCGGATGATGGTGCATGAAGAAAACATTTTGATCACCACGGGCGCACCGATATTGCTGACCAAACGCGCAGCCCCAGACCTGCCGGTGATTTGACAGGAGAAGTCATGGATTGTGATTTTGACGATGGATTTGCCGGCAGCGCCGCCCTTGGCCTGATCGTTCTGCGCACCGACGAAACGCTGGAGGTGGAGCTGCGAGATGTTTTTTCCGCAGCCGGAACCGCCTGTTATCACGCCCGAATTCCCAGCCACGCGCTGGTCACGCCGGAAACCCTGGCGCAGATGGAGGCGGATTTGCCCGCAACCGCCGCTTTGCTACCGGAAGGCACGCCGTTTGGTGCGATCGGTTATGCATGCACCTCAGGCGCGACCGTGATTGGGCCTGAAACCATCGCCCGGATCATCAAAACCAGCCATCCCGACACCGAAGTGACCGACCCGATCACTGCGGTCATGGCGGCGCTTTCAGCGCTGAAAACCCGCCGGATCGGCCTTTTGACGCCCTATCTGCCAGAGGTGACGGAAAAAATGCAGGGCCTTTTACAGAAAAACGGTTTTGAGATCGCCAAGGTCGGCGCGTTCGGTCAAGCCGAGGACCGGCTGATCGCCCGGATCACCCCGGCCTCGACCCTCAGCGCGATTGAACAGATCGGTCGTGATCCAGATTGCGACGCGGTCTTTGCCAGTTGCACCAATTTGCGCAGCTTTTCAATTTTGGCTGAGGCCGAAGCCCGGATCGGCAAGCCGGTGATCACCAGCAATCAGGCGCTTGGCTGGCACATGCTGCGGTTGGCAGGTATTCCTGCACTGGGTTTGGGGCCGGGGCGGTTGTTTCAAATCTAACGCCTGCGTGGGGGTCAAGCCCCTGAATTTTATAAGTATTTTGGCAATAAAGATGCCAAGGCATGCCCCTTTACGAAGCGTCGGCCTTCTTACTGGCAGGGGCTTTCTTCACTGCGGGTTTCTTCGCCGGGGCCTTTTTGGCAGGCGCTTTTTTTGCCGCTGCTGACTTGGCAGGAGCCTTCTTCGCGGGCGCCTTTTTCTTTTTGCCTTTGGTCGCAGCTTTGGCCGAAATCAGCTCCACGGCCATGTCCATCGTGACCACATGCGGCTCAACATCTTTGGGCAGAGTGGCGTTGATTTTGTCCCACTTCACGTAAGGCCCATAGCGGCCCGACATCACGTTGACCGGCCCGCCTTCGGTCGGGTGTTCGCCCAATTCTTTCAGCGGCGTTGCCGCCTGGCCACGTCCGCCACGGGCGAGTTTCTGGGCGATCAGTTCCACCGCGCGGTTCATTCCGATGGTCAAAACCTCGGCCGGGTCTTTGATATTGGCGTAGATTTTCTTGGCCTTGCCGTCCGCATCCGTGGTCGTGTGCATCACGTAAGGGCCAAAGCGGCCGATATTGGCTTCGACCGGGCCGCCATCGGGATGCTCTCCAACCAGACGCGGCAGCGATAGCAATTCCAGCGCTTTTGCCAGATCAATGTCGGATATATCCATGCCCTTCGGGATCGACGACCGTTTGGGTTTGGGGTTTTCTTCGCTGACCTCGCCCAGCTGGGCATAGGGGCCGAACCGGCCCGAGCGCAGCGAAACCGGGTTGCCATCGTCGTCATAGCCAAGCGGTTTTCCGTCGGGTCCGGCGATATCCCCGGCCTCACCTTCGCCCGCCAAGGGGCGGGTATAGCGGCATTCAGGGTAGTTTGAGCAGCCGATAAACGCGCCACCCGAACGGGCGGTGCGCAGGGACAAGCGACCGATCCCGCAAGATTTGCACAAGCGCGGGTCAGAGCCGTCTTCGGTGGCCGGAAACAGATGTGGTTCCAGAAATTCATTAATTTTTTCAAGAACTTCTGTGATGCGCAGGTCTGCTGTTTCAGCGATCGCGGCTGAAAAATCCCGCCAGAAACGATGCAGAACAGCTTTATAGTCCTCTCGCCCGCCTGAGATATCGTCGAGCTCTTCCTCGAGGCTGGCGGTGAAATCATAACCGACATACTTGCGGAAATAGTTTTCCAGAAACGCCGTGACCAGACGGCCCTTATCCTCTGGGATCAGGCGGCCTTTGTCCTTGCGGACGTATTCGCGTTCCTGGATCGTAGTGACAATGCTGGCATAGGTCGACGGGCGGCCGATGCCCAATTCTTCCATGCGTTTCACCAATGTCGCCTCGGTATAGCGGGGCGGGGGCTGGGTGAAATGTTGCTCAGGGGTGACGCTGGATTTGCCGATGGCCTCCCCCTCGGAAATCTGCGGCAGGCGCTTGTCGTCGTCGTCCAGGACCTTGTCGTCCTGGCCTTCTTCGTAGACTTTCAGGAAGCCGTCAAACAACACAACCTGGCCGGTGGCGCGCAGCACGACCTGGCCGTCGGCCGCGCCAATATCGACTGTTGTGCGTTCAAGACGGGCCGATTCCATCTGGCTGGCCAGGGTGCGTTTCCAGATCAGATCGTAAAGTTTGCGCTGATCGGGCTCCAGCTTGGCAAGGCCCGACGCGTCCAGCGACATGTCGGTCGGGCGGATACATTCATGCGCTTCCTGGGCGTTTTTGGCCTTGTTTTTATAGACCCTGGCGTTGGCGGGCACATAGTTTTCGCCATAACGCGCGCCAATTGCAGCCCGCGCTTCGGTGATAGCTTCGGGCGCCATGTCGATGCCGTCGGTTCGCATATAGGTGATATATCCGGCCTCATACAGGCGCTGGGCGGTGCTCATGGTTTGGCGCGCGCCCATGCCAAATTTGCGGCTGGCCTCCTGTTGCAGGGTCGAGGTCATGAACGGGGCCGAAGGGTTGCGATTGGCGGGTTTCGCTTCGACCGTCAGCGCTTTCAGGTCGCGCGACTGCACCGCAGATACCGCGATTTCGGCGGCCTCAGCCGTTGCGAGGTCAAACTTGTCAAGCTTGCTGCCGCCCAGAACTGTCAGCCGGCCTTCAAAGTCCTGGCCGCGCGGCGTCGTCAGGGCCGCCTTGACGGTCCAGTATTCGCGCGCTTTGAAAACCTCGATCTCCATTTCGCGCTCAACAATCAGGCGCAGGCAAACCGATTGCACCCGCCCGGCAGATTTTGCGCCCGGCAGTTTGCGCCACAAAACCGGGCT
>CAYXXQ010000332.1:0-3984 GCA_964469075.1 uncultured Rhodobacter sp. | reverse complement strand
TTTCCGGGCCGGATTGATCTGGGCCTTGGCCGTGCACCTGGCACCGATGCGGCAACCATGCAGGCCCTGCGTCGGCATCACAACACAGGGGATCGCTTCATCGACGATATCGCCGAATTGCAGACCTATTTCAGCGACGAGGGCCGGGTCGGCACCATCCGCGCCATCCCCGGGCAAGGCACGCAAGTGCCGCTTTGGATGCTTGGTTCCAGTCTTTTTGGCGCGCAATTGGCGGCGGAACTGGGCCTGCCCTATGCGTTTGCCTCCCACTTCGCACCGGCGGCCTTGGATATGGCGGTCAATACCTATCGCAGCTACTTCAAGCCGTCAGCCCAGCTGGCGAAACCATATTTCATGCTGGCGGTGAATGTTTTTGCCGCCGAAAGCGACGCCGAGGGGCAGTATTTGCAAAGCTCGGTCCAGCAGGCCTTTGCCAATCTTGGCCGCGGTCGCCCAACCGCCCTGCCCGCACCGGTTGACGACATCGAAACCCGCCTGAACCCTGGCATTCTGGCCAGCGTTGCTGAGGCTTTGTCGGTCTCGGCCGTCGGCTCTGCTACCAGCGTCGAAGCTTCCCTTGACCAGTTGATCGCGCGCTACGCCCCGGACGAGGTTATCCTGGCCGGACAAATCCACGATCACAAGGCCCGCCTACGATCGTTTGAAATTGCCGCGTCGGTCTTAAAGACGATGGACTGACGCGCTGGAATGCCTGGTAAAAAACCGACGGAAAATCAGGACAAAAACCCCGATCCCCCTCTTGACGCCCCGGCGCGACTCCCCTACATCGACCGACGGAATGGCGGGGTAGCTCAGGTGGTTAGAGCAGCGGAATCATAATCCGCGTGTCGGGGGTTCAAGTCCCTCTCCCGCTACCAAAAATCCCGGGGTCGCTGAGAATTGGCGCACTGGGGCACTTTCCTCTTTCAACACAGCAACATACCCCAAACTGTGACATTTTGGTTGCGTCCACCCCCTGGCATAGATCCCGTGACCCTGTATCTCGCTCAATCGTGATTGCCTATTTTATAGCGGCTGGCGTATACACTTGGCCATGCGACAGGTGATTTTCATCACAGTTATGGCCCTGTTAACGGGCTTTTTGACCTTCGCGCAGGCCAATCCGCCTGCCGGGGCGATGACGCATGCGCCCAGCGAATTTTCTGGGTTTGCGGTTGATCAGGTGGTTATCGCGGCAGCGTCTGACGCCGATCACACGCTTTGCGGCACAGATAACGGCTGTTCGGGCTGTGAGATCGGGTTGGCAAACGCCGCCCTTCTGGATCGTTTGGCAACCCCGGCGCGTCGGGTTGCGGCCGGCCCGCGCCAAAGTACAAGTCCGATCAGGGAAATCCTGAAACCACCTCGGGCCTGAGCGCCGCTTGAACGCGGTGTTTTGACGTCCGAAAATCTTTCCCCCAAGCCCGAGGTTCCCAATGTTCCGGTCCCACAAACTCCGACTGTTTTTCCTGAAACTCCTGCCTGCGCTGGCGTTAATCGCAGCCTTTGGCACGGCCCCTGTGGCGGCCCAGTCCACAGCGCAGCGTCAGGCGATTGCCGATGCGGTGGCGGGTGATGCGATCCTGCTGGCCTTTTACAAATCCCGTGATTTCCGGCCGATCTGGACCGGCAACAGCGACAAGCAGCGTCGCAAAGCATTCCTTGATGCGATTGCCCGTGCTGACGATCATGGCCTGCCCGCAGCGCGGTATGATGCCGCCGAAACCAAAAAGCATTTTGCGCGGCTTGGCTCAGCCCAAAACCGTGCTTTGATCGAGGTTGCGACCTCCCGCAAGTTCCTGGATTACGCCAGCGACATCCAGTCCGGCATCGTTGATCCGCGTCGCATCGACAGCAACATGACCCTAAAGCCGCCGCGGCGTGACCCGGTAAAGACCTTGCAGGCGTTCGCCAAAAGCTCCCCCTCCGGGTTTTTGCGCACCCTGCCCCCCAGCAGCGACGATTATGCCCGCCTGCTGAAGGAAAAATCGCGGATGGAACGCATCGTCGGCACCAATGCCTGGGGGCCGGACGTGCCTGCGCGCAAGCTGGCGCCGGGCAGCAAATCCGCCGCAGTCGCAGCCCTGCGCAAGCGGCTAAGCGCGATGGGATACGGCAATCTTGGCGCCTCGACCGCGTATGACGCCACGTTGGAGCGCGCGATCAAACTGTTTCAGCAGGATCATGGCCTGAACCCTGACGGGGTTGCCGGGACTGTCACGATGGCCGCGATCAACACCGATCCCACCACCCGCCTGATGCAGGTCGTGATCGGGCTTGAGCGTCAGCGCTGGATGAACAAACCCCTTGGCAAGCGGCACATCATCGTCAACGAAGCCGCCTTCATGGCCTATGTGATCGACAATGGCCGCACCACGTTCTCAACCCGCGTTGTGGTTGGCAAGCCGGGCCGTTGGCGGACCCCGGAATTTGAAGATCAGATGACACATATGGTGGTTAATCCGTCCTGGTTTGTGCCAGCCTCGATCGCTGGCGGGGAATATCTGCCGCTTTTGAAGGAAAACGCAGACGCCCTGACCCGCCAAGAAATGATCATGACGGATGCCAGTGGCCAAAGGGTGGACCCGACCACGGTGGATTACAGCAAGTTCAGCAAGGACAATTTCCCCTATTCGCTGCGCCAGCCGCCCAGTGATGGCAACGCCCTTGGCAAAGTCAAGTTCCTGTTTCCAAACCGGCATGCGATCTATCTGCATGACACCCCCGCCAAAAGCCTGTTTGGCCGCGATATCAGGGCCTATAGCCACGGCTGCGTGCGGGTCCACAAGCCCTACGAATTGGCCGAGGTCTTGTTGTCAAAGCAGACATCCAACCCCAAGGGCCTGTTTGAAAGCGCGTTGGCAACCGGACAGGAAGTTCAGATTGATCTGAAAACACCGGTGCCGATTTATCTGATTTATCAGACCGCCTGGGTCGATGGTAAAGGCCGTCCGAACTACCGCACGGACGCTTACAATGTTGACCGTAAGGTGTTCAATGCGCTGACAAAAGCGGGCGTCGTGCTGCGCGGCACACGCAGCTAAAAACCTGCTCTGGTGCTGTCATTGGCGGCACCAGAGACACCCCGTTACCGCGAGGTTCGCGCCAGCAGCAGAACCGCCAAAATACCCACAAGCATGATGATAATAGCCGCAGGCGAGGCCGCACCCAGGTTTTCAAGCGAGGCTTGATCATAGACCCGCGTTGCCAGCGTGTTGAAGTTGAACGGCCGCAACAAAAGTGTCGCGGGCAGCTCCTTCACACTGTCTACAAACACCAACAACAGCGCGGTTGCGATTGACCCCCGGATCATCGGGAAATGCACCCGCCCCAGCGTGCCAATCGCCGTTTTCCCCAAAGACCGGCTGGCCATCGGCAAGGACGGTGAAATCCGCCCCATCGCCGCGTCAGCAGCCCCCTGGCCAATGGCAAAGAAGCGCACGAAATAGGCCAGGATGATTGCAAACGCCGACCCCGTCAGCATCAAGCCGGGGTCAAACCCCGTGACCGACTGGATCGCATCAGCAACCCGGTGATCAAGGGCCGCCAGTGGAATGACCAGCCCGATCCCCAGCACCGCCCCGGGGGCCGCGTAACCAATGGTGGTAAACGGCAGCAGATATCCCGGCAACGCGTGACCACTAAGCCTGACACCGTAAACCATGAACACGCCGCCCAGAACCGTCAGAAAGGCGACAATCCCGCCCACCCAAAGCGTGGTCCAAAGGGCTGTGTAAAGCCCGGGCTCCCCCCAGATCCAGGCGTTATCAAGCGCGTGCCAGCCGATCACGCTGGCGGGCAACACGAACCCGACAAGAAACGGTACAAAGCACAGGGCAAAGGCCAAGAAGGCTGCGATTCCCGTTAGTTGTCGCGGCTCTATCGGTGTCTGACGGTTGGTGGTGCGGAAAAATCTGATCTTGCGGCGGCTGGTCTTTTCCATCGCCACCAGCACCAGAACCAGCCCCATCATCACCATCGCCA
>CAYXXQ010000331.1:0-3995 GCA_964469075.1 uncultured Rhodobacter sp. | reverse complement strand
CGTCGGGTCGGTCACATTCTGTGACGCCACCGCCCCAACCCCGGCCCGCGCATAAGCACAGCGTGCCGCCACCGCAGGCGAGGACGATGCGATTGCCATCCCGAACATGCCGGTCTCAGCACAACGCGCTACCAATGAAAACGTCATCTGAACCCCTCCCTCATTGTTCCAAAAATACTCACAAGGCTGCAAACCCCTTCAATCCGGGATCACCGCCGTTGCGTCGATCTCAACCAGCCATTCGGGTCGGGCCAAAGCCTCAACCACCAACCCGGTCGAGACCGGATGCACCCCTTTTATATACTCGCCCATCGTGCGATAAATCGCTTCGCGGTGGCGGATGTCGGTGATGTAAACCACCACCTTGACCAGATCCTGCATCGAGCCGCCGCATTCCTCGATCAACTGTCGGATGTTTTGCATCACCTTATGGGTCTGCGCCACCGGATCATGGCTGTCCAGATTGACCGCGTCATCAAGGTTCTGCGGACATTGCCCACGCAGATAGACCGTGCGCCCACCACGGGTGATCACCGCCTGGCAGAGGTCATTGTCAAGCTTCTGCTCGGGATACGTGTCCTTGGTGTTGAACTTGCGAATACGAGTATGGGCCATCGGATGTTTCCCCTAAATCTTAGCCATCAGCGTTGAAGTGAACGGCGGAATTCACTCATCCGCCCCGTTGATCCGCGCATTCAGATATTGCGCGAAATCGTAGTTCGGGCGCTCCAGATGGCTCAGATGCCCGGCGGCTGCCAGACATGAAGACAGCCCGCGAAACACCTTTTCGGTACAGCCGCGATCCTCAATATTCACGTCATCCAACAGGGTTTTCAGCTGGGCGAAATTCTGTTGTGAGTGCTTGTCGTTGACGTAATGCTCAGACATTCCGCCGCCAAAACTGATCCGAACCTGGCCGACGCCCTTGGGGTGCAGCGACAGATACCAGAAATAACCGGGCGTCAGGGTGATCATCAAACTCGGATAGATCGCCAGTAAAAACGTCGTCCGCCGGGCGTCCCCCTTCAAGGTGGTGTTGTTTTCATGTGCTAGCGCGATCTTCAGCTTATCATCTTTCAGGATGGTATGATAATTGAACGCCGGCAGCCCCGGCGGGCAGATCATTTCGTCAAGCTTGCTCAGCCCGCCGATTGTCCCGGCATGACAGACCGGCAGGTGATAGCTTTCCATGAAGTTTTCCGCCAGGATCTTCCAGTTGGTGTCCCAGAGATGTTCCTCGTGAAACGTCTCGGTATAGCCAGCCATGTCATAGCCCTCGATCAGCCCTTCAACATCGGCCAGGGTTTCAGCCACCGGCAGGGCCAAGGGATCAAGTGAGATGAAAACCCAGCCCAGCCATTCCTCACACCTGATCTGCGGCAAGGTATAGCCTTCCTTGCAGAACCCGGAGTTTTGATCCATCGCGGGTGCGCCGCGCAGGCTGCCGTCCAGGTTGTAGGTCCAGGCGTGATAGGGGCAAACAATCGCGCGCGCATTGCCCCGGCCTTCCAGCAAGGTCGACATCCGGTGCAGGCAAACATTTGACATCGCCCGAAGGCCCCCATCCCGGTCGCGAATAACCAGAACCGGCTGATCGGCCAATTCGCATGTCAGGTAATCGCCGGGATTGGCCAGCGCATCGACCCGGCCAACACAAAACCAGTCCTTGCGGAACACATGTTGAAGCTCCGCCTCCAAAAACGTGTCGCTGGTGTAAACCGACGGCGGCATCGCGCGCGCCTGTTCAAACGGTGCGGCCGCGTTTGCCGCCAGTTCCGCCAGCGGGTTTTGCCCGGCCAAATCCTTCGCCATGCTCTAGGTTCCTTTCTAAATCGACATTACGAAACAAGCCTCAATCCGGCCTTTCCGCACTGAACAGATAGATCGCGCTGCCAACCAGCAACGCCAGCCCGAACAGCAAAAACAACCCCTGATAAAAGCCGGGCGCGCTTGCCGCTTCCGGTCCCGCCGCACGCGCCATTGCGCTGGTTAAAAACTGCATCAGGCCAACGCCGCCAATGCCAAACAGGTTCAACAGTGTGATCCCCCGCCCGGTCAGATGGCTGGGCAAAAACATCTGCCCATGCGCCATCATCACCGGATAAGACGCGCCGAAGAACCCGATGGCGGTGAACAGAACCGCCGCCATCTGCCAGGATGCCATCGGCACCAGCCACAGGGTCAGACACAGGATCGCCCCTGCCAGATTGCCGCCGATCACCACCCTTTTTTTGGAGCCGAGAACCCGCTCGGCAGGCCCATAAACGAAATTCCCAAGCGCCATCGCCACCGCCATCATCAGCGTCGCTTGGCCGATGCCGCTTTGATCCAGCCCGAACATATCCTCAAAATAGGGTCCGGCCCACAAACCGCGAATGCCCATCGCCGGGGCGTAATTGACCAGCATCAGCGGGAATATCAGCAGCAGATTGCGATTGCCAAGCAGCGTCAGCAGGTTGCCCTTGGGCGGTTCGGCATGAACCTCGCGCGCGGGATCACGCAGCACCAGCATCAGGGCCAGCGCCACCAGCAGGGCTGCCACCGACAGCCCCCACATGGTTTCACGCCAGCCATAAGCCCCGACCGCCCAGGCCAGCGGGGCCGAGCCCGCCAGATTGCCCGCCGAACCAAAACCGATCATCGCCCCCGCAAGCGTGGAAAACATCGCCTGCGGATAGACCCGTGCGAATATATAGAACGCGGCCATCAACACGGGCGAGCCTGCTACCCCAAACAGCGCCATCGCCAGCACGATCGCCGACGGGTTTTGCGCCATCGCAAACACCATCGCCCCACCACCGCCACCGATGGCCAGCAGCAACCCGGTGGTGCGGCGCGGCCCGAACCGGTCCAGCGCCCAGCCAACCGGGATCTGCATCCCGGCAAAAACGATAAACCACATGCCTGAGGCAAAGGACAAATCCCCCGCCGTCGCACCGATCTCGGCCCCCAGAACGGGCGTCAGCACCGCCAGAAAACTGCGATAAAACTGGCTGAGGAAATACCCCAGAATCAGAAAGAATATGCCGACCTTCATGCCCTGCCCCATGCACGCTGCGCTGCGACCCAGTTAGCCGCCGCGCACTGGCATGTTCAAGCGAATTTCCCCGTGAAGGGTTCGGCGTAAATTATATTT
Source organism: uncultured Rhodobacter sp. (assembly GCA_964469075.1). Taxonomy (GTDB): domain Bacteria; phylum Pseudomonadota; class Alphaproteobacteria; order Rhodobacterales; family Rhodobacteraceae; genus UBA5972. Next base: position 859 of record CAYXXQ010000331.1, on the reverse strand, counting down.
CAATCAGGCGCCGCTACAGCCTTGTTCAGATAGACTCTGGTGTTGTTCTTTCCATATGGGTATTATAAAGTGATACCTATGGGGAAAAGCCATGCCAACACCCGTTGCAGTCAAGCTGGATACAGACATCCACAGCCGCGTCAAAGCCCTTGCCGAGGCGCGGGACAGATCCCCGCACTGGATGATGCGCGAGGCGATCACCCAATATGTCGAGCGTGAGGAAAAGCGCGAAGCCTTCCGCCAGGACGGCATCCGCGCCTGGGACGCCTATCAAGAGACCGGGTTGCACGTGACACATGCCGAGGCGGATGCCTGGCTGGCCCAACTTGCCGCTGGTGACGATCAGGAGCCGCCTGAGTGCCACGACTGATCTGGTCGCCCGAGGCGCTGGCAGACGTTCAGCGCCTTTATCGTTTTCTTGCCGAGAGGAACCCTGATGCAGCCAAACGTGCGGCCAGCGCGATCCGTGACGGGATGCAAATCATTGCAGACCATCCCGAGGCCGGCCGTCCCGTCGATGACATGGACCCCGAGTTTCAGGAATGGCCGATCAGCTTTGGCGCCAGCGGCTATGTCGCGCTCTATCGCTTGCAGCAAGACGTGGCTTTGGTCGTCGCCGTACGGCACCAGAAAGAGGTTGGCTATCAGCCTTTGTAAGCCTGTGCTGCGGGCTTTAGGACCGTTCAAAAGCGGTGGTCTTTGGAGCGGTCTCGAATGTCTGATCCGGGCACAAGTTACCTCATGCTGCACAACTGATTGACGTCCGCTTCTGAATGTCCTTCAGGATCAAGCGGACGCCCAGTGTTTTAGCCCGAATTATGCATGAGGTGTTGGTGAGGGTGGCGTAACGTTCTGAAAA
>CAYXXQ010000330.1:0-4003 GCA_964469075.1 uncultured Rhodobacter sp. | reverse complement strand
CCGACTAACCGACTAACCGACTAACCGACCAGTCTATAGCTTTGCCAAAGACAAAATCCGGAATCTCTGACGCCGACCGCGCCACGCACCACTTGACCTGACAGTTCCATCAGCGTCAAAACCCAAATCAACCCAAGCCCTCAACCTCCCCCGAAAGGCACCCGGATCAACCCAAGCAATCCGCCAACTCCACCACCCACACCCAGCCCAAGTACCGCCGCTTCAATCGCGTCCGCCCGCTCGCGGCCGATGCGTTTATCGGCGAGGTCGTGGTATTTCGCGCGCAGTTCATCGCGACTTGGCGGCTCTTCAGCCGTCCAGCGGGGGCTGAAAAACTCCGAGGTTAGAACCCGTCCGTCTTTCAACATCAAAGCAGCCTTTGCGTAACGTTGCTCCGGGAAATGGCGGTTGCAGTAGTCGTCCTCGCGCATCACCAGCCCTTGGGACAGGCGCATGATTTCAGGGTTACTCAGTGCCGCTTCGGTCACGTCTTCCGGGCCGACGGTGCCCTTCACAAGAGCGACGGCGCAGGGGAACGAGGTTGAGTATTGCGCCTCTTCCGTGGTGCGCGGGGTGTTGGTGGCCAGTCGGATCGATTCGTGAAAGCTTGTAATTTCAATGCGTTCGGCCATGTCTGAAGTCAGGCCGTGATCCGCCTTAAGCGCCAGTACCGCTTCGATCGGGGCTTGGGCCCATCGGCAGACGGGATAGGGTTTGAAGTATTGCTCGGTGATCAGCCAGCGCTTGCCGAGGTCTTGCCAGAAAGCCGCAGTATCAGGGCCGTCCACCGTAATTGCAGGCGCACCGGTGAAACCGGATTGCGCCAGAAACCCCGCCGAAACCCCAGCCATCGCGCCCCAGCCCGATCCGTCTTTCAGCATCGTCGGATGGTCGATCACCCGCATCATTTGACTGCGCGGGCCGTGGTATTCGGCAATGCCAAGCGCATGGCGGGTCTGCGACTGATCCAGCCCCAAGCGGCGCGCTGCAATCGCGGCACAGGCCACCGCGACCCAGGCGCCGGACGTGTGATAATCACTGACGGTGCCGTGCAATGCCAGCGCCAACCGGCTGCCCAATTCATAACCGATGACGATATCGCACAGAAAGGTTTGGCCGTAGTCAAAGCCGGTATATTCGGCCATTACCAGCGCGGCTGGCAAAACCCCGCAGCCGACATGGCCCTTGGCGGGGTTGAAACCATCATGGCCATCCAGGGCATCAATCGTCATTCCAAGGGCCAGGGTTGCGCCGACCGGCGACACTTTGCGACCGTCAAAAGCCATATGCACCGCCGCGCCGCTGCCAGCCCCGAACATCGCAGCAGCGTGATCGCGGATGATATGTGACAGCGGCGTTTGGCTGCCCCCGATGGCGACGCCCAACAGGTCAAGCACACAAAGTGCGGCCTGATCTTGCGCCGCTTTTGGTATGTCAGCATATGTCAGATCGTGGATGAACGCAGAAATATCCCGGCCTGAATTGTCCTTTGGCATTCTCACCCCCTGGCTGTCCCGCTTGATTTCTTGAAGTCTATGCCTCAGCAAATGCGGGATCGGCCTGTTACCGACAAAACCTGTCGCAAAGTACTGCGAACTGGCTGATTGACGCCGGATTGTGCAGCCGACACAGTGGGCAAAACCGATGGGACCAAAACCGATGGGCACAAATATACAAACGCGATTCACCGGGAGTTTCACCCAACAGGAACCCATCAGCGATGAGGCGATTGAGGCGGCGGTTGCGGTTATGCGGACTGGCCGGTTGCACCGCTATAACACGGCCGAGAGCGAGGTTGGTGAAACGACACAGTTGGAACAGGAATTCGCACAACAGATCGGGTCGAAATATTGCCTGGCTGTTGCCTCCGGCGGCTACGCGCTGGCTTGTGTGATGCGCGCGGCGGGCGTGATGCCCGGGGATCATGTTTTGACCAATGCGTTCACATTGGCCCCGGTGCCGGGCGCGATTGCCGGAATTGGGGCGGTGCCAATCTTTGTCGATGTCACCACCGATCTGGTGATTGACTTGCAGGACCTGGCGGCGAAAATCACCGCCAGCGGATCAGAGTTTCTGCTGCTGTCGCATATGCGCGGACATATGGTTGATATGCAGGCCCTTATGGCATTATGCGACAGGAACGGCGTCAAAGTGATCGAGGATTGCGCCCACACGATGGGGGCAAGCTGGGGCGAAACCCCAAGTGGGCGCTTTGGCGTTGCAGGCTGTTTTTCGACCCAGACCTATAAGCATGTCAATTCCGGCGAGGGCGGGCTGATCGTGTCGGATGACCCTGATCTTATGGCGCGCGCGACGATTTTGTCGGGCAGTTACATGCTTTATGAACGTCACTTGGCCGGGCCACCGCCGGAAACTTATCGCGATATCCGGCTGGAAACCCCGAATTGTTCGGGCCGGATGGACAATCTGCGCGCAGCCATCCTGCGCCCACAATTGCGTGTTCTTGACCGTCAGGCCACCCGCTGGAACACGCGCTATCGCTGTTTTGAAGACGGCTTGAAGGCGACACCTGGGCTAAACTTGATTGCCCGGCCCGAGGGGGAGCATTACGTCGCCTCTTCATTCCAGTTTCTGCTGCTTGACTGGCCGCGCCAAAAGATCGAAGCGCTGTTGAAAAACTGTGCCGCAAGAGGGGTGGAGCTGAAATGGTTCGGCGCCGCCGAGCCGCAAGCCTTCACCTCGCGCTACACAAGCTGGGCCTATGCGCCGACGCAGCATTTACCAAATACCGACCGCATTCTTGATGGGCTGATGGACATCCGCCTGCCGCTGACGTTCAGCCTGGAGGATTGCACCCTGATCGCCGAAATCCTGCGCCAGGAGGTCGGGCGCCTGTTTCAGGCAGACGACTGATCTTGCCCCCAGCCACATTTGCGCAACTCGCGCAGCAAGTTACGCAATCGCGCCTGCCGACTGACAGCCGGAAGCCAAACACAGCCGCAAACCAAGCATCTTGGCGGCTTGCGGCCCCGCCGTTATTACAGCAAGGTCGCGCATGGATCGAATTTTCGCCTTTGTCACACAACGTTTCATGTTGTTGGCGCACTTGGCTTTGGCGTTGGGATTGGCCAGCTATGTGCTGGTTTATGTTCGCGATGGCAGCTTCCACGCGCTCGACTGGAAGCTGACCCAGTATTACATTTCGTATCAGGATTTTGGCTTTGTCAGGCGCGGCGCGTTTGGCAGCTTGATCTCCCCGGTTTGGCCGCTGTTTACACCCGGCAGCCTGGCCGAGCGGTTGCTCGTCGTCGGGTTCGGCTATGTCGTTTTTCTGGGCATTATCATTGCCCTGTCGCGCGGACTGAAACGCGGGTTTGGCGGGCAGTCGGCACTGGTCGGTCTGGCCATGATGGTGCTGGTTCTGTCGCCAGCCGGATTTCTGCAATATGCCTATGATATCGGGCGCTATGATCACCTGAATTTCGCGATCATTCTGTTGACTTTTGCCGCGTTTCACAGCGGTCGCTACCCCTTGACAGGGCTGCTGTTGGGCCTTGGCCTGCTACATCATGAGGCGATCCTGTTTTACGCGGTTCCTGGCTTTGCCGCCTTTGCCATCACAGCCCGGAAATCGACCCCGCAGATCCTGTGGGTCACGGCCCCTTCGACGATCCTTACCCTTGCACTGGCCATTTCGGCCGGCATTTCGGCCGAGGCGGGCGCGCTGCTGAACGATCAGATCACAACCGGCTTGAACGCTTTTGATCGTGGCGTGTTTGAATATCAGCTGTGGCTGCCCTGGCACCAGTATGTGATCTGCGGGTTTTACTTCCTGTGTCCGCTGGTGTTTCTGGCCGCCCTCTACCGCGCCAATGATCGCCCGTTTGACCTGTTGTTTCTGGCGGCCTTTGGACCTGCCTGCTTGTTTTTGCTGGGTATAGATTATTTCCGCTGGGGCCAGCTGGAACTGGTGGCGGTGCTGCTGATCATCGCCCATCTCAGCCAGATCGCGTCGCTGCGGCTGCCGCGTTTCGGGGTCGTC
>CAYXXQ010000329.1:0-4028 GCA_964469075.1 uncultured Rhodobacter sp. | reverse complement strand
AGACCGCTGCCGGTGATCTGATCGCCGGGGCGCAGACCGGTGGTGTCCTCATAAATCTGGACGGTACAGCCGTCTGAGGTCAGGCGCACGATCTCGCCCAGCAAGGCGTTCGGGCCGACATGCACCGCCTCGCCGACCGTTAGCGGGGCGTGGCGGCGGGCTTTGACCACGGGGCCTGAGACGGACTGGATAATGGCCGAGGTCATACCGCGTCCCTCCTGTTCAATTCATCAAGCGCGTTTAAAAACTGCGCGCGCAGGGCCTGCCTGTCCTTGGCAATCGCGGCGGCTGAGGCATCAACCAGCGCTGTGTCTGCGCGCAGGCGTAAACCGGCGGTTAATCCGGGTTGGACCACCGCCTTGACCGGCTTACCGCTGGCTTTGCGCAATGCGGTTTTCAGAGCCTGAACCTCTGCCTTCTGGAGGTTTTCGGGATGTTCCAACAACCACTCCCCCGGCAGCAATCGCGCGGCGCTTTCCTGCACCACGGCATCACACCAGGCTTTGCGCGTGGGCGGTTCCTGCCACAGATGCTGCAAGGCGTCAGGCAATCCAGACAGGCCTTCGGACAGGGCCGCAAACGCGCTGGCTTGTTGCATTTGCCGCCGCTCGGTCTCAAGGCTGGCGGTGACTTTGCCAAGCGCGCGGTCGCGGGTTCGACGTAGTTCAGCAATGGCAGTCCGGGTTTTTTCGCGGGCCTTGCGCTGCGCCTGCGAGCGGACCTTCACCGCCTCTTCAGCCGCATCTTTCAGGATCGCGGCGATTTCACCGTCAACCTCGGCATTGATGCCGTCGATCAGCGCCTGTGCGCGGTTTGCTGGGGTTGTGTCGGCCATATCTTACACCCCGATCCCAAGTTCGCGCCTGACGGCACCTTCCAGATCAGGCGGGCCGGTGGTGCCACGCAGATCCGGGATGAAGGCGACCAGCGGTTTGGTCCACTGGGTCATCTGATCAAACAATGGCCGCGGCAGACGGGCAGCGGTTTGGGTCGTCATCATCATCATGTCACACCGGCCCTTTTCGGCGGCCACCAGATCGGCCAGACCGTCATCAGGTGCGTCAAACACCTTCACCCCGGCCAGCCGGAAGCCTGCCGCCGTTATTTCGTCACCGATGAAGATAACATTCGCCATGCGCCAAGCCGCCCCGCTATCAGACCTTGTTCAGGATCAAAACCGCCACGATCAGCCCGTAAATCGCGATGCCCTCTGCAAGGCCGACCAGGATCAGGAGGCGGCCCAAGAGCTCGGGCTTTTCGGCGAGGGCACCGACAGCGGCGCTGCCGACAACCGCGACCGCATAAGCCGCGCCCAAAGTGGAGGAGCCGGCGGCCAAAGCTGCGCCGATCATTGCCCAGGCGGCAAAGCCAGAACTGTCGGTTGCAACCTCGGCTGCGGTTTCAGCCAGGGCCGGGCCAAGCAGCAGCCAGGTCATGCCAGCGGCGATCAGGATCGACAAGACCAGAAAACCCAGGACGGGGTTCAGGGAAAGTTTCATAAGCTATTTCCTTTGCGTTGAAGTCCACCAGTTTGCGGTATTTGCAGCGGTTGGAAGGCCCGCCCGCCTGCGTGAAAGAACCGCGTAAAAAACTCAAACAGGATCAGGCGGGTTGTCTGAATGCCTGTCACCAGCCCCTCAAGGGCGATGATCAGAATATTGCCAAACAACAGCACGATCCAATAGCCGACACTGCCCGATGCCTCGGCAATACCAATGATCGCAGCCGACAGCCCGGCATGGGCCAGGGCAAACGCCCCGACGCGCGAAAACGAAACACTGCTGACAAACAGCCGCATCAGCGTTTCCAGATATTCCCCCAGTGCGGCGGCAACAGCCATCGGCGTTTTCACCCCTTCGGGGTCGCGCGCCCCTAAAATGGTCAGCGCCACGCCAAGCGGCAGACCCCACAAAAGCAAGGGCTGCCAATAGGCCAGCAGCAGGCAGGTATATGTCAAAACCAGCCCGCCATGCGCACGCAGCCAGTTAAACGTGGCCCCGCGCCAGACCGATTGCAGCAGATCAAGCGCGACCCCTAGCAGCAGGAACAGGACCCCCATAACCAAAGCGGTTGCCAGCACCGTGGTTGGCTGATCCATCGGATGCAGCCATAACGGCGCGATGATATCCTCGCGGCTGAACACGCTGCCAAACAGCACGCCAAACGCCATTGCCGCAAGGCCGCCCGGCACCAGCAGGCCCAAAAGCGGCATCCGGCGTTGCAGCCACAGACCGGCCACAACCAGCACAGCGCCTTGCCCGACGTCACCGAACATGAAGCCAAACATGATCGGTGCGACCAGGGCTGTCACGACGCTTGGATCAGCCTCGGCCCTGGCAGGGATGCCCAGCATGCGGGGAAAAAACTCAAACGGTTGCAGCCAAAACGGGTTGCGCAGGAACATCGGCGCGTTGGCCTCATCCGCCAATTCCGACACGCTGAGGACATAGTTAAGCCCGGCCTTATCCAGCACCGCCCGCAGATCCGCCCCATCGGCAGAGCTTGTCCAACCCGTGATCCGGATCGTCCGCGACGTTGCCTGCACATCATCGATGTTTTCAAACAGCCAGGTCAGAACCTCGATATGCGCCAAAAGCTGCGGCAGGCCAAACGTGTCTGCCAACGCTTCAAGCTGCGCCCGGGCTGCCGAAATGTCGTGATCAGCTTTGGTCAGGGCAGTTGCCACCTGTTCGGTATGCAAGCCCGGGTCTTCGTCATCCAGAAAGGCCGGGACCGGCACCAGCGCAGCTTTGGCGGCGGTCATTTCCGCGTCAAATCCGGCCATATGTTCAGGGCTTGCCAATGCGATCAGAAACACCCCGGTCTCCACCGGGATCGTCGCACATAAAATATCCGGGTTCTGGTTTTCAAAGGCCTTCGCGCCCTTCAGATAGTAAACCGCCCGCGACAGTTTTCCGCCGTCGATCCGGGGCAGCAGGGCAAAGGGATGGCCTGTGCCGGTCGCGGCGATCAATTGCCGGATCAGCAACAGATCAGCGCGGTGGCTGTTTGTTTGCTGAAGCCGGGCGATCAGCGGATCAGCCTCTGCGGCCCAGCGCGTCAAGGTCTCAAGCGCGCTGTCAAGAACCGCCGCCGGGTCTTTCATTTCTGACAAGACGGCGTGTTTGGCGTCGGGCCAATAGGGGCGGTATGTCTTGGCAAGCGCGCCGAAATCGTCGTTAAAAGCCGCCAGTTTTGGGAGCACCGGCTGGGTATCCTCCAGCGGGCGCGCTTCCAGTTGGGCGGCGTTGGTATTGGCCAGTTCCTGCATGACGGCAGCGAAATCCTGGCGGGTTGTGATAATCTCAAACCACCGGGTGGCGTGGGCTTTCAGCATCAGGCACCCCCTGCCGGTGCGGGGCCGGCAAAGATGCTTTTGGCGCTGAGAACACCGCGCAGACGTTCATAATCAAGGGCGGCTAGCCCCAGATAGGCCAGGATCGCGGCTGGTGATTGTGCCTGTTTTCGAAACACTTGCAGCAAAGTGTGCGCAAGGTCTGGCCAACTGGCGAGCCTGCCGCTGGTGGGCAGATCAGCCCCGCCGCCAAGGTAGCGCGACAGTATCGGCGCAAGGGCCAGCCGCAGGGGGGCGAACAGCCTTTGATCGGGCATTTGCGCTTGCCAGGTATCCAGCCATTCCTGGGCGCTGTCCTGTGCAGGTGTTTCCTTGGACAAGCCGTTGGAGCCGGTGCGCAACTGCGGTAGTGCGGCAATTGATCTGGTGGCTTCCTGCCAGGCCAGTGGCACCCAGCCTGCGATCTGATCGACCCGCGTGATCCAGTTGGCGTGCAGCACCTGTTCCACCCGATGCGGGTCGCTGTCGCGGGTCAAATGGGCGATGGCGGGGCCGATTGTCATGCGGCTGGCGACATCCAGGCAATGGCCGAAATCCCGGCTGGTTTCCAGAATTTGCCAATCGCTTTCCTCCAGCCGTTGGGCCAGATGTGCGTGCAGGCGGGCCTGCGCAAAGGCGAAACCTGCCCGGCTCATCCGCGCGACCAGCCGATCAGGCGCTTTGCCAGAACCTG
>CAYXXQ010000328.1:0-4048 GCA_964469075.1 uncultured Rhodobacter sp. | reverse complement strand
CTAAGTGCGATGTCGCCCAGACCCGGACCAAGATCGCGCAACGCACCAGCCACGCGTTCGCGCGCCGCCATCGGCCCTTCGGCAATACCGCTGTCGCGCCCGGGGCCACCAGATCGCCCGGTGGTCAGAAACCGGTCCCAGTTCTGGGTCACGCGCGGCCCCATTTGCGCCATCTCAAAATCTTCGCGCAACCGTTCCCCGGCTTGCACCATATCCGGCCCTAGAAACGCCTTGCCGTCGCTGCCTTTGCGCCGACCCAAGGCGGTCAGCGGGCTTTCGGCCAGATTAAACCGCAACCGTTTGCGTCCGCCGCTGTCATCATCAACATCCCGCGCCTGCCAGTCCTTGTGCTGCTCCTGAAACGGCGATGGCACCGTTTGGGCTGCCTCCGAATTGTCGTCATCGCCTGCCAGAAATCGCTTCAACGCGGCGCGCCCGGCCGTGGTGATCCGGTAGGAGTTGACCTGACCGCGGTGAAAGCATTCGATCCAGTCTTTCAAGGCAAATGCCTGGGCGATTTTGCGGTCCAGAACGGCAATGCGCACCGGATTGCCCGCCTGGCTTTCGCGCATCACGGCTGCCATATCCAGATTGGGCGCAACCACCAGAAAGGCTGTGGTTTCACATAGGCGTCGCAAGATGCGCCGGGCCTCCTCGTTGACCTCCTGATCCTTGGCGATACGGTTAAGTTTGGAAGAATGCATCATGATATGAGGTCCTTTCAGATCGGCAGAGATGGGGTCGGGATAGTCCTGGCCAAGATGGGTCAACACCTCATCGACCAGCGGATCGTCACGCCGGGTTTCCAGGCGGCGCACCCGGCGCAGGATGGTTGAAGCATGCCCTCCTTCGGCCCGTGCCAATGCCCGCATCGATCGGCCATGAAGCGTGTGATCCAGATAGCATTGGGCGGATTTTGGCACCCAGTTTGGCAGCGCAGGCTGATCGGCTTGGCCCGTTGTGGCAAGCAATTGGCGGCGCGGGTGTGCGCCCTGATTACGTGGAACGTCTTGCAATTGGTGTTGGGTCATCTTGGCAATTCGCTGTTTCGGGAAGCACTCTACCTAAAGGCGATTGTTTACTGAATTGTTAAAATAGCGCGAATCGGGCGCTATTGTTTCGAATTAAGAAACAATTAAAACGACCCGAACGCAGCCCTGCCTAGCCGGGCAACAGTCCCAATATGTGTGAAAGACTTGGTGAACCTGCTCACGAAAAGGATCACCTGATGAAAGATATACTATTATTATTCAAAGACTTATGTCGCCCGCAACTGCTAATCACCGCTGCTAGAATCGCCGCGTCTGAGTTTCGGCGTGACCGCGATCTCAGCCGATTATTGCGCACACAACGCCTGCCAGCCCCCGGTGCCGGGTTGCCGCAACTCATTGCATTAGAAGGGGAATTGGAAACAATCCGCAAAGAAGGCAATTCAACCTACAGTATATCGCGTCATGTCGAGGTACTGGCGGCCCTGATCGCCGAGGCCCGCTTATTGGCACGCCCCAGCACCAGTTGAAACCGGGGCCGGGGCGGTCATTTTACTTGAAAATCAGCGGATCAGGCGAAAGCGTCTGGTTCGCCTTCTTTGCGTTGGCGCATGAAAGCCTGCAACGCCTCGTCAATCGCAGGGTCGATCGCGGGCTGGACATATTCCGCCAGCATCCGCTTCACCTTGATATTGGCCAGCGTCATCGTGTCCCTGGCACCTTCTTCGTCCCAGGTTTCAAACGGCTTGTTATCCAGCAGGCCAGAACGCCAGAACGCCGTCTTGAAATTCTGCTGGGTATGTTCGCAGCCCAGATAGTGACCACCCGGTCCAACCTCGCGGATCGCGTCCATGCCCTGGCCGTTTTCATCCACCGAAATGCCCTCGGCGATTGAGTGCAGGATGCCAAGTTGATCGGCATCCATCACGAATTTTTCAAGCGACGATACCAGCCCGCCCTCAAGCCAGCCACAAGCATGCAGGCAGAAATTGACCCCGCCCAGCAGCACCGCATTCAGGGTATTCGCCGTCTCGTAAGCCGCCTGCGCATCCGGTAATTTCGAGCCACACAACCCACCGCCGGAACGGAACGGTAGACCCATCCGCCGCGCCAACTGCCCGGCCCCGTAAAGAATTTTCGACGCTTCAGGCGTGCCAAAGGTCGGCGCGCCTGAATTCATGTCGATCGAGGTGACAAACGCCCCGAAAATCACCGGCGCACCGGGTTTGATGATCTGGCTATAGGCAATACCGGCCAATGCTTCGGCCAGCACCTGTGTCAGCGTGCCAGCCACCGTCACCGGCGCCATCGCGCCACCAACGATGAAGGGCGAAATGATGCAGGCCTGGTTGTTTTTGGCGTAAACCTCAAGCGCACCCATCATGATCGAATCAAATGTCAGCGGCGAGTTGATGTTGATCAGCGAAGTCATCACCGTGTTTTGCTGCACAAACTCATCGCCAAACAGGATCGACGCCATCTTGACCGAATCCTCGGCCCGCACCGGCTCCGTGACCGATCCCATGAAGGGTTTGTCAGACAGGGTCATATGCGCATAAAGCATGTCCAGATGCCGTTTGTTAACTGCGATATCCGTCGGTTCACAGACCGTGCCGCCGGAATGGTGCAGCCATTTTGACATATAGCCCAGCTTCACGAATTTCTGGAAATCAGCGATGGTGGCATAGCGCCGCCCGCCTTCCATGTCGCGCACAAAGGGCGGGCCATAAACCGGGGCCAGCACCAGGGATTTGCCACCGATTTCGACGTTCCGCTCTGGATTGCGGGCGTGCTGGACGTAGGATGACGGGGCCGTGGCGCAAAGTTTGCGGGCCAGTCCGCGCGGGATTCGCACCCGTTCTCCCCGGACATTTGCCCCGGCATCGCGCCAGCGCTGCAAAGCTTCCGGGCTGTCAACAAAGTTAACGCCAACCTCTTCAAGGATGGTTTCGGCGTTATATTCGATGATTTCCAGCGCTTCTTCGTTCAATATCTCGAAATTCGGGATATTGCGGCTGATGAATTTCGCGGCTTCGAGCCTGGGCGCGGTGCGCTCGGCGCGGCGCGCGGCCCCGCCACCCCCGCGTGTCCGACGACGCTCTGCAACAACTTCGGTCATGACGGATTTCCTTTCGCCATTCAGGCACGATTTGCCATTTTTAATGATTGCCTTGATTCCTAGCGGATCAGACCATTTCGCCTTACCTTCAAAACGTCCATTCCGGGCGCAAAGCGACATTCCCATGCGACAACCCCGTCGCGGGCCTTGCGCTTGTGCCGCCCAAAGCCTAATGACCGCGCTATGAGCACAAACCATCACGACCGCCTTCTGATCATTGATTTCGGCTCGCAGGTCACGCAACTGATTGCGCGGCGTCTGCGGGAGCTCAATGTCTATTGTGAAATCCATCCGTTCCAGAAAGTGACCGACGCTTTTCTGGCGGAATTTGCCCCCAAAGCGGTGATCTTTTCCGGCGGTCCGGCCTCGGTTTTCGCCGATGGTGCGCCAATGCCGCCTGCCCGCGTGTTTGATCTTGGCGTGCCGATCCTTGGCATCTGTTATGGCCAGCAAGTGATGATGCATCTGCTTGGTGGCAAGGTCGAACGCGGCCACGGCACCGCCGAATTTGGCCGCGCTTATGTGACGCACGAAAACAATCTGCCGCTGCTGGACGGCTGGTTTGCCGATGGCCGCGAACAAGTCTGGATGAGCCACGGCGACCATGTCAGCCAGATCGCGCCGGGCTTTCAGGTTTATGGCACCTCACCCAACGCGCCGTTTGCCATTACCGCCGATCCGGCCCGCAATTTTTACGCCGTGCAGTTCCATCCCGAGGTTCACCACACCCCGAAAGGCGCGCTGCTTTACGCCAATTTCGTGGCGCTGGCCGGCTTCAAAGGCGACTGGACGATGGGCGCCTACAAGAATGAAGCGATCCGCAAAATCCGCGATCAGGTGGGCGATGGCAAGGTCATCTGCGGCCTGTCAGGTGGCGTCGACAGCTCCGTCGCGGCGGTCCTTATTCATGAGGCGATCGGTGATCAACTGACTTGCGTGT
>CAYXXQ010000327.1:0-4052 GCA_964469075.1 uncultured Rhodobacter sp. | reverse complement strand
CCACGCCTGCGCCGCACTGCTGAACAGCCGATGAATCTCAACAGACCCTAGAGCGCCGTCCTAGAGCGTCGTCCCATTTACCTCTATCAGGCACAATGCTCCATCTTTCTGTTTTTCCGCGCAATTTGACCCGAAAACCGGTTCCCACTTTTCGGATCGCGCTCTAAGGCAGGATCAAAGCTGCGGCCACAGCCAGGCCCGCGATCTCGGCCAGTTGCTGGCTGCCGCCAAGGATATCGCCGGTCTGCCCGTCGATCAGCTTGCGCGCCAATAACAGCAATGGGATCGGCGCGATCAGGGTCCAGAACAACAGCGGCAAGACGCCAAAGCCAAGGCTAATGAACCCGGCGATAAACACGATCCCGCCTGCGGCCGCCAATGCGTTGGGTGGCGGCAAGCCAACCGATGCTGATAACCCGTCAGGCCGGGCAGGTGGCAGAATAAACATCGCCAGCACCATCGGCAGACGCGAGGCCGCGCCGACCGCAACCAACGGCCAGAACAGCGCGTTTTGTTCGGCCAGGGTTTCCAGGCCTGACCAACGGGCGATCAGCGCCAAGGCCAGCGCGGTTGCGCCAAACGCGCCGATACGGCTGTCTTTCATGATCGCAAGACGGCTGGTTTTGTCCATGCCCCCACCCAGCCCATCGGCGCAATCGGCCAGCCCGTCTTCGTGCAAGGCGCCGGTGGCGATGACCAGTGCGGCCAGCGCAAGTGCGGCGGCAATTCCGGCTGGTGTGCCCAACAGCAAAGCGAGTTTGGCAAGCAAGGCCGCCGATCCACCTAGGGCCGCGCCGACCAGCGGATAGGCCCAGACGGCCTGGGCGGCACGGCTGCTGGTCTCCTCCGGGTCGACAGTGACCGGAAGGCGGGTCAGCAGGCCGAAGGCGGCGGTGATATCCTGGGCGCGAAAAGCGTCGCTCATGGCGGGTGTCCTTGTCTGTTTTGGCCTTTTCTTTGGGATCATTGCCGCTAAACAGACGCAAGTTCAATTGCAAAGACGGAGACACCCCAATGGGCGCTGCTTTTACCTGCCTTGCCGATTTCCGCGCGATCTTGGCAGATCTTCCCGGCCCGTTTGCTGCGGCAACCGCTGATGCGACCGCGCGCAACGGCCAGCTGACCAAGCCACCGGGGGCGCTGGGCCAGCTTGAAGATCTGGCGATTTGGTATGCCGGTTGGCGGGGTGACGCCCGGCCCAGTATCACGTCACCGCAAGTGGTGATTTTTGCCGGTAATCACGGGGTGACGGCGCAAGGCGTATCGGCCTTTCCGGCGGAAGTGACCGAACAGATGGTGCTGAATTTTCAAGCAGGTGGCGCTGCGATCAACCAGTTATCGGCCTGTTTCGGGGCGAAGATGCAGGTAGTGGCGTTGGATTTGGCAACACCGACCGCGGATTTTACGCTTGCGCCTGCGATGTCTGAAGACGACGTGGTTGCCGCCTTGCAGGCCGGTTGGGATGCGGTTGATCCCAGCGCGGATGTGCTGGTGACGGGCGAAATGGGCATCGGCAATACCACGGTTGCGGCGGCGATTGCCAATGCGGTTTTTGGCGGTGAAGCCGAAGACTGGGTCGGGCGTGGTACTGGGGTTGATGATGCGGGGCTGGCCCTGAAGGCAGACGTGGTGCGACGCGGTTTGGCGCGGCATGTCGCGGTTTTGGATGATCCGCTTGAGGTGTTGCGCTGTCTGGGCGGGCGCGAATTGGCGGCGATGGCCGGGGCGATCCTGCGCGCCCGCTGCCTGCGCATTCCGGTCGTTCTGGACGGGTTTATCTGTACGGCAGCAGCGAGTGTGCTGGCGCGGGCAGAAAAAGGCGCGCTGGATCATTGCGTTGCTGGGCATGTTTCGGCCGAGTCGGCGCATGGCCGGATGCTGGAAAAGCTGGGCAAAGCGCCGTTGCTGTCGCTGGGGCTGCGGCTGGGCGAAGGGTCTGGCGGGGCCTTGGCAATCGGGGTTTTGAAAGGCGCTGTGGCCTGTCATTCCGGTATGGCGAGTTTTGCTGAGGCTGGTGTCAGCGACAGTTAAAACCCTTGCGGTTGGTTTTAGCGGCGGATTTCTGGGGCGATGCCCCTCGCGCCGCCTTTGGCGTCGCTTACCACCTGAGTATTTTTGGAACAATGATAGGGCGTCAGGGGTCAAGGCGGCTTAGGATGGCGCGGCTGTCGTCAAGGGCGAGGGCGCCGATGACCTGGCCGCGTTCGCCACCCAGTCTGGTGGCGGTGAACGGTTCGCTGATGGCGCTGGGTGCGTGGCGTATCAGGACCGAGGCTTGCAGCAATGTGGCGAGGCGTTCGGCGTACCAGCGGGCCTCAGCCTCGGGCGGGAGGTTGGGCCAGCGGGTTTCAACCGCCTTTAGTTCGCGGTCGTAATGCGCATGGCTTCCGGTGGCGGATTTAAGTTCGGCAAACAATGCGTCGCGGGCCAGTGGATCGCGCGCCAGGGTTCTGAGGATATCCAGGCAGATGATATTGCCGGAGCCTTCCCAGATCGAGTTAAGCGGAGCCTCGCGGTAGAGCATCGGCATCGGGCTTTCTTCGACATAGCCGACGCCGCCAAGGCATTCCATCGCCTCGTAAATGAAATTCGGGCACCGCTTGTTGCTGAGGAATTTTGCCAGCGCGACGCCGATGCGGGCGAAGGCGCGGTCGTGATCGCTGGTGCCGTCAAAGGCTTTGGAAATGCGCAGGCCGATGGCGGTTGTTGCCTCAAGCTCCAGCACCATGTCGGCGAGGACGGATTGCATCAACGGCTGGTCGATCAGGCGGCGCTGAAAGGCGGCGCGGCTTGAGACCCACCAATGGGCCTCGGCCAGGGCGGCGCGCATCAGGCCGGCCGGCGCCATCGCGGTATCAAGTCTTGTGTGATGCACCATTTCAACGATGGTCTTGACCCCCTGGCCTTCATCGCCAAGACGCCAGGCAAAAGCATCGTGATATTCGATTTCGCTGCTGGCATTGGCCTTGTTGCCGAGCTTGTCTTTCAGCCGCATGATCTGGATGGCGTTGCGGTCCCCTTCCGGTGTCCAGCGGGGCACCAGAAAGCAGGTCAGACCTTCAGGCGCCTGCGCCAAGGTCAGGAACGCGTCGCACATCGGAGCGGAGCAGAACCATTTATGGCCGCGCAGGCGGTAGCCATCGCCATCTGCTGTGGCGGTGGTGGAATTCGCGCGCACGTCACTGCCGCCCTGTTTTTCGGTCATCGCCATGCCGATGGTGGCACCGGCCTTTTGCGCCGCCGGGCGCGAGGCCGGGTCGTAAACGCGCGACATCAGGCGCGGCGTCCAGTCGGCGGCAATTTCAGGGGCGGCGGTTAGGGCCGGGATGGCGGCATAGGTCATCGTCATCGGGCAGGAGGTGCCGGGCTCAACCTGGTTTTGCATATAGACCATCGCGGCATGGGTGGCATGGCCACCCCTGGCCGGTTCCCAGGCGCGGGCTGCATAGCCGTGGCCGAGGCCGATATCCATCAGCCGGTGATAGGCGGGGTGAAACGTTACCTCGTCAATGCGGCGGCCGGAGCGGTCGAATTGCTGCAATTCCGGCAACACACGGTTGGCGATGCGCCCGGCGTGCCGGGTGGTCTCCTGCCCCATGATCTTGCCATAGGCGGCTAAATCAGGGCTGTCGGCCCCGGCCATTTCGGCATAGTGGCGCAGGATGCTGTCGTCTTGCCAAAGGTCGGTGTCGCCCGGCGCCGCCGGTTGGTTCGTGACCTCGTGGGTTTCAAGAAAAGCGCGGGGATTAAGAGGGGGCATGGGCGGCCTCGGGCAGGTTTGGGATCGGTTGAAGTTAGCACGATTGCGGTGGTTTTTAGGGGCAAAAAGTCGGGTAGTGCCGCAGCGTTATTTTAACTGGTACGGAGAGGGTGGGGGTGTTGACTGGCGGTGGGCTGTCATTTCGGTTCGATTAAGCTCAGGACCCATTCACGCAACCAAATGATAACGATAACAGCGAGGGTGATTGCGGCCAGGAAGATGTCGGCGCAGCGGTTCTAGCGGGTGGCGATGCGGCGCCAGTCTTTGAGGCACCCGAAGGCGTTTTCGATCT
>CAYXXQ010000326.1:0-4125 GCA_964469075.1 uncultured Rhodobacter sp. | reverse complement strand
GCAACCTGATCTACACCGGCGTCACCCGCGGCAAGAAGCTCGTGGTGCTGGTCGGGCAGAAGAAGGCCGTGGCCATCGCCGTCAAAAACGTCTCAGGGCGGCGGCGTTGGTCGAAACTTGATGAGTGGCTGGCCTGCGATCTGCGGATCGGATCAAAGCAAACATGACGCTCCGTGAGAGGAACTCTGGTTTGCACTGATCGCGGCGATATGTTACATTTCCTCGGACAAAATCAGGATTTAACCTAGGAAACGCAACAGCCATGCTGGCCACCGTCGCTCAGCAAGACCGCCTGATAAGGCATCTCGAACAGCGTAGCCCGGCGCGCGCGCAGGAACTGCGTGAGGCTGGCGTTGCCGCGACGACGATTTCGCGTGCGGTAGAAGCTGGGCTGGTTCTGCGGATAGGTCGCGGCCTCTATCAGCTGCCGGATACCGAGCCTGACCCCCATGCTGCTCTGATTGAGGTTGCAAAACGTGCCCCAAAATCCGTCATCTGTCTGGCATCTGCACTCGCTTTCCACGAAGTCACCGACCTGCTGCCTCGCAAGGTCTGGATCGCCGTCGGTGCCAAGGAATGGTCGCCCAAGATCGATTACCCAAGCATTCGGGTTGTAAGGCTGCGCGAGCCCTATCTTTCAAGCGGCGTGGAACGGCACATCGTCGGTGGGGTCGAACTTAAGGTATATTCGCTCATCAAGACGATTGCGGACGCGTTTCGTCTCCCCAAGCTTGTAGATCGTGCTGCGGCCATCAGCGCCCTAAAGACAGCCCTGCGCGACCACAAGGCAACGCCGGGCGAGTTCGCCGCAGCCGCGCGTGACAACGGCGCGTGGAAGCAGATGCAACCCTATCTAGAGGCTCTAACAGCTGATGGCTAAGGCACCGAGCAATGTTGCGGCCTCGGTACGGCAGCGCCTTTTGAACCTTGCCCGCGCGCAGGGACAGCTGTTCGACGTCGTGCTTGTGGCCTTCGGCCTTGAACGCTTGCTATATCGCCTGTCGCAATCGTCTTACGGTGATCGTTTTGTTCTGAAGGGCGGCCTTCTGGTCACACTCTGGACTGCGGATACAGGTCGGTTCACGCGTGATATCGATTTCCTGGCATTCGGCCCAGACGATGAGGTGAGCCTCCGAGCCGCTTTTGCCGAAATCCTGGCAGTCAAAGCGGACGATGGTCTGGTATTCGATGCCGCGAATCTGACGGCTGTGCCTATACGAGAAGATCGGGTCTATGGCGGCATGCGTTTGCGGACGACAGCGCACCTGGGATCAACACGCATCACAGTCACGATCGATCTGGGCTTCGGGGACGCCCTTGGTGACCCGCAATATCAGGTTGCGTATCAATCGCTGCTCGACTTTCCACCGACAGTGATCAGGGCTTATTCTCCCGCAACGGTCATCGCGGAGAAGTTCCAGGCTGTCGTGGTACTTGGCCTAGCCAACAGCCGCATGAAGGACTTCTACGACCTGTTCACGCTGCCAAAAACGATCGATATAGACGACACAGAGCTGGCGATCACCATTCGGCGCACGTTTCAGCGGCGCGCCACCGGTGTTCCAGGACAGCGTCCGGAAGGCTTGTCAGGTGTCTATGGAACCGACCCTACGCGCCAGACACAATGGCGCGCTTATGTGGCTGGCACTGAGCTGGAGGGTACGGAGTTGGAAGCCATCCTTCTAGACATATGGGCGTGGCTTGGCCCGATCTGCTCGGGGATTGCTGATCGCGAGGACGTTTCTGGAGGCGCATGATACAGAGCCATCAATCCTGCAGAGAACAATTATTAGGAAGGACGCTGCGTGGCACTAGGAGAACTTGAGACGACACTAGCGGAACTAGCCCGGCTGCACGATGACTTCGACGGCCGTCGCGAGATCCTTGATCGCGCGAGCCTTGCCCTTTTGCATCGGCCGGCGCTGGGCGGGCAACTGATCGCGCGCCTTTGTGCGACCAAGGAAGACGCACCTGAACTGGAACCGCTCGCAGAACTTCTGGGGTCGGTGCTGGATGCCGCGCGCATGGCGCAGGAAAACCACAGGACGCGGGGCGAGACATTTCTGACGTCGGTCACGGATGCGATCGAGCTGGCTGCCGGACAAGGGCGGCTGAGCCCCTTCCACCGCCTGCTGCTCGCGCGTTCCTGGGCACGGAACGGGCTGCAAGCGCCAACCGCGTTGGAAATCACCGCAGATGACCTGGATGCTGTGGGCAGGAAACTGCCCTTGCCTAACCGCGCCGCTGCAGACGCGATGCTTGATGATCTGTTTCGTAATCTAATCGAGCAGTCTGAAGGAGATGCGCTCGAACTCCACGCGGCGCTGACCGAGACGTTTCCGGCGATGCCAGCCGAGATGCGTATGCATGTCATCGCATTTTCAGTAGAACGCCCGGAGCCGATCCATGGCAAACTGGGCTGTTTCTGGCTGCTTGATCCGGCGGCACCGATCCGCCTCGCAGCCGCCCGAGCCCTTGCCGATCGGGCAGCTGCGGGCAAGCTCTCGGCCGACGTGACCGCCAAAATGGTGATACTACGCAGTTGGATGCCCGATGGCGAGGCACGTACTGCGGTAGATCAGGCGTTGAAAGCCGCCATGCGATCGGGATCTGCCATCGGCAACTCGGTCAAGCCGTGGACCATCCACAACATCATGGCCACGCTACCGGATGGTGGCGGCTCGCAGAGCGTGTTGGTTGCGCTGCAATCAGGCGGGAGCCGGAAGACAGCGATGCTTCTGCTAAAGCAGAACCACGGGATCAAGGACGCCTATACCATACCTTGCAGTTCGGCGACCGAACAAAAGGCGCTGGTGCAACGCATAAGCGACGAGACCGGCGCAGTCAGGGTGCCGGTCTCCTGGCTCGAACACGCCTTGTGCATGGCGCTGGCGGATGGTTTCGCAGCAGACCACCCCCCGGCCCCGGGACTGATCGAAGTGGCCGAGCTCTGCGGGTTTAACAGCTTGCGGCCAGAGCCCGCCACCACCGAAGCGCTGATCGCGAACCTGCCCGGTGCGGAGCGTATCCGCGGCCTGTCGGCACAAGCCCGTAGCAAGTTCATCAATGCCAGTGGAAGCTGGTGGGATCGGCATCAGATCATGCAGAGCTGGTTCGAGGAAAGCGACCATGCGCATGAGGTGCTCGAGGGCAAGCATAGCTCACGCAAGCTGGAAACGGCACTTTGGAAGTGGCTGGAAACACGGCGCGACTTCTGGGCAAGGCTGGTTGCCCGCAGCGCCGATATTCTTGCGGCAGCCGATCACCCGGACGCCGAAAGCTTCACCGCGACGGCCATGGCGTTGCTGGAGGGGCGGGATCTGAAGAAGATCCCGATCATGGCAGATGTCCACGATCAGACCATTGAAGCCTGGATTTTCGACGACCCGGATGTCGATCAGAACGCCACGCTCGAAGAGTTCGTGGACCAGGCAGAAGAACCGGAGCCCGAGCGCAAGGGGGAACTGGCGCGCCTGGTGAAAGGCTCTGGCGTGACAGTGGATTGGGTCGATGGCTTTCTGATGTCGATCACCCTGGCGCCGAAACTGATCGCGCCAAACAAATGGTTGCCGGAGATCCTCAGCAACGCAATTGGCAACCTGGAATCGGACAGCATTCAGCGCTTCGCCGATCTGATCTTGATGCACGCGAATGCCTGTGTCGAGCACGCGGATCAGGCTTCTCAATTCACGGCCGTGATGGAAAAGCGCAGCAAGATGGCTATGCGGGATTGGGCGGCAGGCTTCAGCTATGCCTGCAGCCAGTTCAAGTCATCCTGGCCCGCAAAATCGACGGCTCCGGACGATCGGGCGATGATGGAACGAGTGTCGGACGCAATGGCCGCGGGCTTCAGTGCAGCCGAGGTGAAGACCCTTGGCCAGTGGATCGCCGCGCGCCATGACAGAAACACTGGTGCCTGATACCCGCGAATGCCGCCCAATGTCGGCGAATGCCCGCGAGTGCGGGCGAATGCCGTTTTTTGGACGTGGTGTTGATGTGGCGTTGATGTAAAACGCAAAACACCATGGGGTATTTATGTACCACATGGTAAGTGTTTGTAATATTTAGTAAATTTGGTTGCGGGAGTTGGATTTGAACCAACGACCTTCAGGTTATGAGCCTGAA
>CAYXXQ010000325.1:0-4126 GCA_964469075.1 uncultured Rhodobacter sp. | reverse complement strand
GCCAGCCAAAGCCGCCTTCGGGCAAGTCTGCCTGGCTGGAACCGGACATGCCGGCTTCCAACCCATCGCCCTTTGCCAAGCCGCCTGGCAGAACGTTACCGGGCATTGGCCGGCCGCTATCAATGATGCGGCAATGAAGGGCGGTTGACCTCTGGTTTAGATGCAGTTGGATGATGCCGGGCGGCAATCCCGCGAAAGCGTGTTCGGCGATGTTGTTCAGAACTTCGGCCAGGATCATCTCGGCCCGGTCGATATCGGACGCGTCCAGCCCCGCCACATGCAAGGACAACCGCAGGGATTTCAGCCCCTGGCGCACCCCGGCCTGGCTGGCCACCAGCCGCAGTCGAATTTTCTGACGCGGCCGTTGATGCGGGCGGCCCTGAGGCACCGACCCCTCAGGAAGCGGGGCGCAAAACATCATCGCCCCCCTGGCCTTTCAGTGCGTCGTCAAGACTGCCATAGATCGCAAAAACCGAGTCCATGCGCGTCAGCCGAAACACCCGGTCAACCGAGGGCGACAACCCCGCAAGGTCAAACCCGTGATCCGGCCCCAGCAGTTTGTAAACCGCAACCACCGCGCCCAAACCGCTGCTGTCCATGAAGTGCACCGCCGTCATATCCAACACCACGCGCTTCAGCGCGCCGTCCGCCAGATCGCGAAACCGTTCCTTGAACGGCACGGCCACCAGCGCATCAAGCCGGGCTTCCTGGCAGGTGATGACGGTGGCTGAGTTTTTGTCCTGTCGCGTAAGTTCCATTAATGTACCCCTTTATCCTCAAGGGGGAGTATCGCGGCCAAATCTTAAGCATTTCCTGCCAGCGCGCGGTTGAAATCGCGACAATTGAAGCGACCTCTTGCCTGGATCGGGAAAGCCTGAGATACCGAAGGCTGATCAGAAAAAAAGGAGGCCTTGATATGGATCCCGTGGTTTTGACAGGTGCGGCCCGCACGCCGATGGCAGGGTTTCAGGGCGCGTTTTCGCCCCTTTCGGCGGCCGATCTGGGAGGGGCTGCGATCAAGGCAGCGCTGGCGCAAGCACAAGTTGCGGCCGATCAGGTGGATGAACTTTTGATGGGCTGCGTGTTGCCCGCAGGCCAGGGTCAGGCCCCGGCCCGGCAGGCCGGATTTGCCGGTGGTCTGGGCGAAGACGTGCCTGCGACGACGGTAAACAAGATGTGCGGTTCGGGCATGAAAACCGTGATGATGGCGCATGATCAACTGGCGCTTGGGCAAAGCGATGTGATTGTTGCCGGTGGCATGGAAAGCATGACCAACGCGCCTTATTTGCTGCCAAATATGCGCAATGGCGCGCGGCTGGGCCACAGTCAGGCGCAGGATCACATGTTTCTGGACGGGCTGGAGGATGCCTATGACAAGGGCCGTCTGATGGGCACATTTGCCGAAGATTGCGCTGAGGCCTTTCAGTTCAGCCGCGAGGCGCAGGATGAGTATGCGCAACGCTCCCTTAGCCGGGCTTTGGCGGCGCAGGAAAGCGGTGCGTTTGGCGATGAAATCACGGCGGTCACGGTGAAGTCTCGGAAGGGTGACAGCGTGATTGCCGCGGATGAACAGCCCGCGACCGCGCGGCCTGACAAGATCCCGCTTCTGAAACCGGCTTTTCGCAAGGACGGTACGGTGACGGCGGCGAATTCCTCGTCGATCTCGGACGGGGCGGCGGCGGTTGTGATGACGCGGCAAAGCATCGCGTCAGCCAAAGGGTTGCCGATACGCGCCCGCATCTTGGGCCATGCCAGCCACGCCCAGGCCCCCGGATTGTTCACCACGGCACCGGTGCCAGCGGCGGAAAAACTGCTGGCGCAGATCGGCTGGCAGATAGCCGATGTCGATCTGTGGGAGGTGAACGAGGCGTTCGCCGTTGTGCCTATGGCCTTCATGCAGAAACTGGGACTGTCAGCGGAAATCGTCAACGTCAATGGCGGCGCTTGTGCGCTGGGCCATCCGATCGGCGCGTCGGGGACGCGGATCATCGTGACCTTGCTGAACGCGCTGGAAAAGCGCGACCTCAAGCGCGGAGTGGCGGCGATTTGCATCGGCGGCGGCGAAGGCACCGCCATCGCGATCGAGCGTCCCTGATGCGCGTTGACTACAACGATCTGTCGCAACGCCTGCGCGCGTTATGCGATGGCGAAAGCGATGCGATTGCCCTGATGGCCAGCGTCGCCTGTGAGGTTTATCACGCCGATGACCGCTTTGACTGGGTCGGGTTTTACCGCGATATCGGCGATGAAACCCTGAAAATCGGCCCCTATCAGGGCGGGCATGGCTGTCTGACGATCCCCTTTGCCAGGGGCGTTTGCGGTGCTGCGGCGCGCACCGGCCAGACCCAGCTTGTGCCGGATGTTGAGGCGTTTGCGGGCCATATCGCCTGCGCCAGTTCCACCCGATCAGAAATCGTTGTGCCGGTTTTTGACAGCACGGGCTGCCTGCTGGCAGTGTTTGACATCGACAGCGATCAGCCGGATGCGTTTGACGCCCGGGATCAGGTGGCGCTGGAACGCCTTATGGCGGATGTTTTCGGGCGCTAACCCCCGGCCAAAGCTCGGCTTGGCACCCAAGCATAACCGTTTTCGCACAGGATATAAGCCTCGCGCAGGCCGTGCGGCTTGTCCGATGCACCCTGTAAAACCATCGCGTCGTGGGCATGCGCCTTTGCCGCTGCGACCGCTTGATCGGGGTCCGTGTCATATAACCTGATCTCGATCCCGGCCCCGCGCGCCCCGGCCTCGGGCAAGAGGCCAAGCAGCGGATTGCTGTGATAGGTGGCATCGTGGTGCAGTTGAAACACGTCTTTACCATATTGCAGGATCGCGAAATCCGCCGTCACCTGAAAGGTGCGCATGCCAAACACATCGCCCAAAAACCGAGCCAGTCCCGGCACATCGCGCACCAGAAGGTTAAGGCCGATCCCCGTCAGACTGCGGCCAAATGCCGGTGCATCCACCGTTTCATATTGCATGCTATCCCCCGTTCAATCGCCGTTAGGTTACCCCGGCGCGTGAAAACCTGAAAACCTTTTGTTTCTTTATTGCCCGAAATACTCTCGCCGAAGGCGACCCTAGTTCACGGCATAAAACGGGGCTTGCCTGTGCATCAACCGCGTGAAACACTTGGACATGAAAACCAAAACCAATTCCCCGCTAAAATCCTGGCCCGAAGCCGCCGCAACCCTTGTCGCGGTTGCCGCAGGACGCGCTCATGCTGACCTTGTCATTACCAATTGCCAATGGGTCAACGTCCACAGCCGCGAAGTTCTGCCAAACAGCCAGATCGCCATTGCCGAGGGTCGTTTCGCCTATTGCGGCGATGACGCCAGCCATTGCATCGGCCCTGACACCGAAGTCATCGACGCCAAGGGCCAGTTTGCCATTCCCGGCCTTTGCGATGCGCATATGCATATCGAAAGCGGCATGTTGACGCCCGGCCAGTTTGCCCGCGCGGTCATTCCGCATGGCACCACGACGATGTTCACCGATCCGCATGAAATCGCCAATGTGCTGGGGCTTTATGGCGTGCGCTTGATGCATGACGATGCGATGTTGCAGCCGGTTAATATCTTCACGCAGATGCCCTCCTGTGCGCCGTCGGCCCCCGGTCTTGAAACCACGGGCCATGAGCTTGGCCCTGACGACGTGGCCGAAGCGATGACCTGGCCCGGCATCATCGGGCTTGGTGAAATGATGAATTTTCCCGGTGTGATCAACGGCGACGCCAAGATGCTGGCCGAAATCGCCGCGACCCAAAACGCCGGCAAGACCGTTGGCGGCCATTACGCCAGCCCCGATCTTGGCCCCGCGTTTCACGCCTATGTCGCCGGTGGCCCAGCCGACGATCACGAAGGCACGCGCGAGGAAGACGCGATTGCGCGGGTGCGGCAGGGGATGCGGGCGATGCTGCGGCTCGGCTCGGCCTGGTATGATGTTGAAAGTCAGATCACGGCGGTCACTGAAAAAGGCCTCGACCCTCGAAATTTCATCCTGTGCACGGATGATTGCCATTCCGGCACGTTGGTCAATGACGGCCATATGAACCGTGTGGTGAGACATGCGATCGACTGCGGCCTTGATCCGCTGATCGCGCTGCAAATGGCGACGATCAACACCGCCT
>CAYXXQ010000324.1:0-4140 GCA_964469075.1 uncultured Rhodobacter sp. | reverse complement strand
TCTTTTCTATGACTTCCCATTCAAACTTACTTGCTTTGTTTATTATTATCATTTAATGTTTTCTGTTGTTTTAATTAGTTCTTGTGTTAGTTTTAATATCTCTATCTCATTTTCCTCTTTCCTTGTATAGTTTAGAAACTCTAATTTCTGTATTATATCCCTACGCTTATAATATATTTCTTCTATTTTGTTTTTCAGATGTTTATGTGAACCAAAAGCTTCTGATAAGCAGGAAATATCTTTATCTGGTATTATTGTACCATCTTTATATTTTGGTATTTTATCACCCTCTTTTCTACATTTACTACAAATACCTACTACTTTTACATCAATTATTTTTATTCCCATTATTTGTTATTCTCCTTATTGGTAGTAAGTGAATAGTTATCCAAAGTGCTTAGTTTATTTAATTTAGTCTTTTCGATCCTTTTCTTAGAAATGTCAAAGTATTTCTCATCTAATTCAATCCCTATAAAACCTCTGTTAGTATTTACACAAGCCACCCCTGTAGTTCCAGAACCCATGCAATTATCTAAAACTAAGTCTCCTTCGTTTGTATAAGTCTTTATTAAATATTCCATTAGTGCTACTGGTTTTTGAGTTGGGTGTTGTGATTTAGATTTATCTGTATTAAATTTGATTATACTTGTTGGGTATCTCTCTGAACTTACTTTTCCACCTTCTACATAAGAACCAAGATGTTTAATATATCCACCACCAGATATATATTTTTTCCCATTTATCTTTTGGGGGTTATATATTCTTGGATATTGTGCATAATAATCTTTATCTGTCTTTTTTAGTTCTGAATAAGGTAATATAAAATCAACTTCCTCTAATTCATAAACTTCCAACAATTCATTATATGTTTCTTCCGTACATAAATCAAATTGGGTGCTTCCATATCTTAATTTATTTATTATTTCTTTTTTAGGCATTACATAAAAAGAATGTTCTGCTTTTCTATGTCCTAAATCTTTTTCAATTCCTTTATTATTTTTTCCAAGATAACATAATATTTTATAAAAATATTCTCTTAATGGATGTTCTAAATAGATGTCTGCTTTATATTCATTGTAAAATACAATTACATCTTCAAAATTCTTCATCGGCATCATATTTGCTAACAAAGGTGTGCTTCCTTGTTCTTTCTCCCAAATCCATTGATGAGAAAAGTTATCTATATCACTATTAATTAATTTAGTTGTAAATGGTTGAGAACCAAATAACACAATAAATCCATTAGGTCTAATAACTCTTTTATACTGTTCCCAAAGTTTATCTAAAGGGATAATCTCATCCCAAGAACAAGCAGTAGTCCCATAAGGTAAATCACATAAAATCATATCAACAGATTTGTCTGGAATATCTTTCATTAATTCTAAACAATCTCCTTGTAATAATTTCATTCTTTACCCCACTGCGTTTTCTTGTTACAATATGAATCCCCAGTTTTGTCCTGATCGCAGTCCAGACCGTCAGTTGCTATGCAATAACGACCTTTTCCTATAGGTTTTGTCTGAGGAGTATTATTCTTATTTTTGGTCTTTGACGAAGTTTCTCCAGCATTGTAGATCATTCCTATTACACAATTTAATTGAGAGGAAGTTTTACAAGTCTTTATAGTACTTATTATATCTCTTTTAAATTTTCTAGTTTGTTTTGGTGTTAATGTTAATTTCATTTCTTATCTCCATGATTCCACGTCGTTTCCCTTATTTCTGCGTGAACTTTATAATGGCAATCTGGACAAAGAACTTGGAAATTATCGTAAGCTAGTGGTTGTAAGTGATGAAACAATAAATCATTTTTACTTCCACACATTTCACATTGAACCTTAATTTGTTTAAAGAAGCTTTTTGTTTTATCTAATAACTTTTGATATTCTTTATTGTTTGCTAACCATTCTCTTTTATACTTATTCACTTTTTCTCTATTGTCTATTACCCATTGTTTTGAACATTCAATAATCTTTTCTTTGTCTCTTTTATATCTAAATCTTGCATAAGCTTTTACTTTCTCTGGATTGTTCTTTCTCCATAGCTTAGCTTTTTTTGCCCCTTCACTTACCATTTGACGACTCCTTATTTAGATTAAGCGAACTAAATATATGTGCTATTACATCAACAGTCCACCCATCACCACACCCATTATATCTATGAATATCTGCAACCCCACCAGTATAATTATCTGGTAATGTTTGTAATCTTTCATATTCTAAAGGTGTTAATTTTCTGCATTTTCCATTTTGATATACTTTCTTTTGTAAGTTTCCACCATTACAAGTAGTTAAAGTTCCACATTTAAAATTTGGATGAAAGACTCTTTTAATCATTTCTTGAGAATTTTGTTTTAACATACAACAAACTTTCTTTTCTCCAAGATATTCAAATTCTTTATTATACCAGTATTTTTCTTCTACTTCTGAAGCTTCTAAGATTATATCTTTTAAGATTATACTTTTATCTTCCAATTCTTTTTCTATTGGTATATTAGTCCAATATAATCTCTTTCTATCGGCCGCACAAACTAACGCTGAATTTATTTTAATTGGCTTAACACCTAACTCCTTTGAGATCAAATCTTCCCATTCTTTTTTCATAGGAACATTCTCAAGTAAAAAGTATCGTGGTTCTAACTTTTTTAATAATCTTAGAAAATCAAAAAATAGTTTACTCTTATTTCCCTTAATCCCCTTCCCATATCCTGCTTTACATTGAGAAAAATCTTGACAGGGACTTCCTCCAATAAATAAATCTATCTTTGGAAACCATCCTACTGGATCTAGTGTTGTTACATCTCCTAGTTGTATTGTTTTTGGATAGTTTTTTTTAGTAATCCATATAGACTTTTTATTTATCTCACTTGCAAAATATTTATTAACTTTTATTCCAGATTTTTCTAATGCAACTTGTCCACAACTAATTCCATCAAATAAACTTAAAACATTGATTCCTTCATTCATTTTCCATCACCTTTCGTTTTATCGTAATAATAAGAATGTATTATCTGTAATTTCTTTGTTTCCAATTCCATAATCTCTTTTTCTATAATATTTAATTGCTTTTTAGTTTTTTCATCCATCACTTCGCCTTCCTGCCCTTATCAGTATTTAGTTTCTCTTTCCTTTCTTTATCTAGCTTCTCTTGATATTCTTCTTCCCTTCTTCGTTCCCAATATGATTCTTCCATTAGTTTACCACCCTAGAATTTAACAATAGAACAGAATCATCACCATTATCATTATCAAGAACCATTAAACCATTACCGTCCTCAACAATCTTTATACCCATTCCAATGTGTGTTTCCTTTATCATAATAAATACAATGTAAATAAGTATTTAAACCTTTCTACTTAGTAATTCAAAGCATCAGAACCCTTGTTAACATATGTTTTTTGGAAGTTAACTATTGATAGCATTACTGATAGTATTCCAGTGAAGAATATAAACCATGGGAAGTATAACATTATCTTGTTATAGACTACGAATGGTGTCATCATATCGTTGAACACTGCAACCTCTAGCATTGAACGATAAACATTAGAAACCTCTACACCGACATAAGTCATTATCAATATGAACACTATTAAAAATCCTAAGAGTATCGGTGATTTACCACTTTGGTAACCGGCAATAAGCATACCTAATACTAGTGCGAATATAAAGAAGTAACTGAACCATATAAGTATCTCTCTCAGTGCTAAGAATGGATATACCGATAAACTCCATAACTCTTGACAGTTATCAACATAAACATTATCCTGTATTATACATGTTGTGGTTTCCAATCCAGTTTCTGTGACATCCATTACATAATATGTGATACCAAAGAAAATTCCAGATACAAATATCATCATCAAAGATACTATAATTACTCCTATACTTCCATACTCTTTTATGTTATCCAATTCATCAAACATTTTCTTTCACCGACGATTTAATAAACTCTACATAACTAATGTTATTAGTCTTAAAGTATTTAACTATTTTATTACATACTTCTGTTTGTGATAATTGTTTCAACGATTTCTCATCTGCTATGCTGATATTTTTTTGTGCCTTCAATAAGAAGATATGAAACTCCTCTGACAATCTTACTGATATGTTATTCATCTTTCAATACCAAAATTTATATCACT
>CAYXXQ010000323.1:0-4148 GCA_964469075.1 uncultured Rhodobacter sp. | reverse complement strand
TACCTGTTCATCTTCAGGGTACATGCGAGCTACAGCAGCCATCGTCTCATTTCTAGATGTATTGCGCCAATATCCATGACGTTTTTTAGTTACAATTGCACCGTCGGTATTAAAGGCAGCCGAGGACCTTACTGGATACTTATGCACCTCAATAGGTGTTACCAGTCCATCCTTTATAGCATCCTCATACGGTATGTCAACGAGTATTGGTCCGAATAAAGCTTCAATGACCAGCTCTGCGTTGTCACCACGTCCTTCCGGGGTTGCAGTAAATCCAAACTTTCTACCCTTCGCTACATAGGCCAGTTTGTCGCCTATTTGGTTTCGCCCTACAGCATGTACCTCATCAAATAAGAGTAGGTCACAATCCTGTATAGGGGCCTTTAATATAGATTTCACCGTAGAGACCGTTACGCGCCTGTCTGTCTGCACCTTGCCTCCACCTACCTGTCCGACCGCTACGAAGCCTAAAGCTTCTGTAAGGCCCTCGTAAAGCGTTTCTACGACAGGTTTACGTGGGGACACTACAACGATCTTCAGATCGGGATACATTTTACAGATCTGGACTATCAAAAATGATTTACCAAGTCCTGTACCGCCTACCAAAAGACCACCATCTTGTCCGGCCACTGCAAGGAGGATCTTATCCTGCCCTCTGCGTAGTTCGTCTACTTTTGTGAAATCAGGAGCCGGCATAAGAGCTGCCAAGTCCCTGTAATCTTCTACTTCATACGTATGTCCTCTCTTCTTTAGGTTTTTAACTACCCGCTGATAGAGGCCTGAGGGGAAGACTGCTGTCTGTCCATCTGGTTGTACGCTATATAATTCTTCTTCAGTGAATGTTGGTTTCGCCTTGTGTGCAGCGAATTCAAATTCACGGAGCGTATAGGTCATCAATGGACCCAGCAAAGGATCCCATGGTGATATTGAGTAAAGTGCTCCGTTACGTTTTAATGTGTAGTGACTCATACAGTAATCGCCTCCGTACAAGCTGTCGCTACTACCTCTTCGTGGGTAGGTACAATCACAGTTATTCCATGTGACTCTACATGTGCGCTCGCTTCTTTAAGCACATCTAAGAGGGCACGGATATTATCAGTGTCCAGATATGCGGTAGGTTCATCTAGTACAAGTAAGCCACAACCATATGTTAACATCTCCATAAGTGCGAAACGTGTTGTCAGTGCTGCGACTACTCGCTGACCCCCTGACAAGGCTGTGATAGATGCGTCTTCCTTACCGGAGAACCCACATCTAAAGTCCATATCATTGTTCAACTTAAGTGTGAACGGTGTATGGAATAAGGCAAGATACTTACCGATAAGCTTATTAAAGCACCCGATAGCCTGTCTAGCTGTCATCTTAGGCAGCATGTCAGGGTGTAGTACTTCTCTAGCCCTTTCGAATAGTATTGTAGCCTTCGTGTTACTCTCGTGTGCTGCATTCTCTGCTTGAGCCTTAGTCAGACGATCCTGACTCATAATAAGGGCTGTGTTCAGTGATGCTTCCTGCAACTCGAGTGCTGTCCTGCGCTCTGAGAAGACGTTCATCTTAGTGAGCACGTCCTCAGCTCGCTTCTTAATCTCAACAGTAACTGCAGCCTCCTGCTGCTGTGCTGCCATCTCTATTTCTGCAACCACCTTGCCCATCGCTGGTTTAATAGCCATTATATCAGCTTGGAGCTGTTGTCTGACCATAGCGAATTTATGATATTCATCAAGTTGGTTGCGTTTCTCATTATATGCTTCTAGATCAAAGCCCTTAGCCAATTCCTGTGCATCCTCGTACTGCTTCTCAAGGGCCTCCTTCTCAGCCATCACATGACGCTGTCCTTCTGCCCATGCCTCATACTCTAGGGTATACCTAGCCTCTGTAGCCTTGTACTGTGATTCTACATCAGTGAGTTTCCTATACTCATCCTTAGTGTTATTCAGTAGGCCTGTAAGAGTCTGGATATCCTCCGGAGTCATTATGTAGGGCTGTTCACATTCCTGGCACTTGCCTTCCTTCGCTAAGTCGTACTTCTTCTGAAAATCAGTCAGCCTGTCCTGGGTCTGTTTTATCTGGTCTTCCGTGTGTACGCGAGGCTCCAACTTTGGAACCTGTCTGTCGAAGGCTTCGAGGGAATCATGTACAGCTACACATTGTTCGTGCAGGATATTAAGGTTAGTAGCCGCATGGGCTCTGCGAGTCTCTTCTTCAGAGATTTGGACAGCTTGTTCAGGCATGGTTTCCAGTTCGATTTGTTTTTCACCTAACTGTACATCCAATAGCCTGTGTGCTTCCGTCTTCTCGTCCAAGAGTTTATGGACTTCTTCATAGGAGGGTGCAAGCAATGCACTCTCGAAGAGCGGGCGCTGTGTCTCGAGACCTTCCATGATCTCACTAATCTCTGTTTGTTCTTTTTTCACGTGATCTAGTAGTTCTTTGCATTCAGCTACTTTCTCCACATCTTCTTTGACCTCTGCTTCTCTGTCTGGATAGTTGATGATCTTGCCTTTAAACGCCTGCAATACATCGCGGTGTTTCTCTGCAGCATCTAATCCAAACAATCTATTGAAGGTACGTACGCGATCACTATGTTCTGTTTTGAGCAGATCATCAAGTTTACCTTGTGGTACGAATACTACCTGTCCGAGAAGCTTAACATCGAGTCCGATGAGGGAAGAAATTAACTCATTTACTTCTGATTTCTTACTGAGCTTGCCGTATTTAGTTGAATTTAGTTTATGTTTTCCATTGTGTATAGTTCTGATGATATTAAAATCGTGTTCACCATCGGTGACGTATAGTGTAACGGACCCTTCACAAGAGCCCCAGCGCAATAGATCCTCGCGCTTGTCAGACCCCAGGACCTCGCCTGTGAGTCCGTAGAATAGTGCTCGGATAAGATTGCTCTTACCGGCGCCATTCACACCTGTTAATGATACTATACCAGCATTTAAAGATAAGTCAACCTTCTCATGTTGGCAAAAGTTCTCAATAACAATACGATTTATTTTCAGCATTCAAGCCTCCTGTTAAGACGCAAAGCGCCAACCCTATTGTAGGGCTGGTGATGCGCTGCTTACGTTGAACAGTGGGTCCCTGATGTCAAGGTTGCATTTGAAACCACGCGCTAGCATAGTAGCAATCACAACTCCGTCTACCAGTTCCTCACCGCATTTCTCTTCGATCAAGTGCTTAAGAACACTCAAAGGATACGTAGGATTATATGTCTTACGCTCCGTCATATCTGCCACAAACTTGAAGATAGACTTAGCCTCCGGGTACATGTCATACATGGCAGCCCTGGATTCATGATAAGCCTCGTCACTCATATTCTTATGGAGTGTACCCGGCTGGTATATACCAGTCATAATAAGTTTCTTATTGTTCTTGATTGCTCTCCTGAGCTTCAAGTGTGTTAATCTCTTTTCCATCTTTACCTCATAGTTTTTTAACAAATTGCTTGATAGCCTCGTCGGATACCAAGTCACGTATTACTTCCGGGTTGTTCTCGACATTAGTAAAGTCGATAGCTTCATACCTTTTAAGGATCTCCCGTGTAGCCCTACCAGTCTGTTCAAACCAGCAATCACCAAACGAACCCTTCTTATACATCTTGCCATCAAAATGGATAAGGCCGCCTGTTACGGCATAGAGACGTCGTGCTGTTGGTTTTAACATCTTCTGAAAGTATGTACCTTTATCAGAGAACTTCCGTCTGCGGTATGCACTGGCAAACATCTCGCCATCGTATATCCACATCACATTGTCCGGACGTTTCTCTTTAAGCGTTTTATGCTTCTCTATCAGCTGTGGGTTTAACGTATGTACAAACTCACGTGCTACCTTAGTCTTAAGGTTCACTGCGTCTACTAGATACTTCACGCCGTTCATCTTGATAGGCACTTCAATGTCCCATCCATTAAACGTCATGTAAGCAAGCTTCATACGCAGATGCCATTCTGATTCAAAGTGCATGCACTTAGGCTTCTCTATCTGCCCATCAGGGTTCTTATCATGTGCACATGGATAGTGAGCCCAGTGACTAACCCTGTCCTTGCATACCTTAGCGGATAACTTGCCATCGCATAGAGGACAGTTAGAATCTCCGTAGTTAGTGCAAGACGATACAGTTTCTCTTTTTGAATTGAGCAACATAG
>CAYXXQ010000322.1:0-4183 GCA_964469075.1 uncultured Rhodobacter sp. | reverse complement strand
GAATTCATCATGTTGGCGGCGGCGGATAACTTTGCCTATATGGCCGAAATGGCCGAGGAAGAAGGCTATGAGCTGGCTTTCTGGGACACGCATGGGCTGGATCTGCAACGCTATTACACGATTTTGTGCCTGCATTACGGGGCCGATCCGTCGCAGCGCCAGGCGATCGCCAGCGAGCAGGACTTGCCGGAAGAACGCCAGGAAACCTGCGCCGAGGAATTCCGGCTGGCGGATGAAAGTTGGGGGCCGATCCTGGACGAAATCGCTTCTGAAGATGGCACTTCAAGTGAATGGATCATCCTTGAAGTCCGCGATGATGCCGAAGATGCAGCACAGGCGGTTTTGCTGGATGCGGTGCGGGTTGAGGTTGATATCCTGAACCAGACCTTCCGCCCGGATTTCAGCTTGACCCTGGTTTTTGGCCAATGCGGCGAAGCGAATGCCTATTATGATCCGCAATTGGTGGAAATTTTCATCTGCGCCGAACTGGCGGCCTTGTTTACCGAGTGATAACGTTGTTGCGATAGGGATTCCTTCCCTCGGGGCACTCTCGGCGGAATTTTTCGGTTTACGACGGTATACAATAAGCCGATAAGGGGGTCAGGAACCCGCCTGGATAGATTAGCGCATAAGGGGGCCAATATGGCTGATACCGGACACACCAATCGACCGCTTTCACCGCATTTGACGATTTACCGCAATGATGTCGGTATGATGATGTCGATCGTCCACCGCTTTACCGGCATGGGCATGGCGGTGACAGGCATCATGCTGGTCTGGTGGTTTCTGGCAGCGGCCATCGGCCCTGGCTATTTCGATTTTGTCGACGGGCTGATGACCTCCTGGTTGGGTCTTGCCGTGCTGATCCTGTCGCTTTGGGCGTTCTGGTATCACTTTTTCAACGGTGTGCGGCATCTGCGCTGGGACATGGTTAAGGGCCTCGGGATCGGTGAAAGCAACCGCTCGGGCATTTATGTGCTGGTGTTGTCGGCGCTGTTTACCGTGATGTCGATCTGGCTGGCACAATAGGAGCGCTGTGATGTCATTTAAAACCGATTACAAAGCCGTTGCCGGTCTGGGCTCTGCCAAGGACGGCACGCATCATTTCATCTCACAGCGGCTGACCGCGATTGCGCTGATCTTTCTGGCGCCTGCCTTCGTTTACACCTTCAGCCAGGCGCTGGGCGGCGGCCATGCCGGGATGCTGGCAACCTATGCCCATCCGTTTCATGCGCTGGTGGCCATCGGCTTTTTCATCGTCGGATTTCGGCATCTGCGCCTTGGTCTTCAAGTGGTGATCGAGGATTACATTCACACCGAACGCACGCGCCTGATCTGCCTGATCCTGAACGCGCTGACCTGGCGGGGTGTTGCCATCGCCGGGGCTTTTGCTGTCGCCAAAATCGCCCTTGGCGCCTGACCCGGAGACGACCTTATGTCCGAATATAAATACGTAGATCACACCTATGATGTGGTGGTTGTCGGGGCCGGGGGCGCTGGCCTTCGTGCCACGCTTGGCATGGCCGAACAGGGGCTGAAAACTGCCTGTGTCACCAAGGTTTTCCCGACCCGGTCACATACCGTGGCCGCGCAAGGCGGCATTGCGGCCAGCCTTGGCAATATGGGGCCGGACAACTGGCACTGGCATATGTATGACACGGTCAAGGGCAGCGACTGGCTGGGCGATACCGACGCGATGGAGTATCTGGCGCGCGAAGCCCCGAAAGCGGTTTATGAGTTGGAACATTACGGCGTGCCGTTTTCGCGCACCGAAGAGGGCAAGATTTATCAGCGCCCGTTTGGGGGCCATACCACGGAATTTGGCGAAGGCCCGCCGGTGCAGCGCACTTGTGCTGCCGCCGACCGCACCGGCCACGCGATTTTGCACACGCTTTACGGCCAGTCTCTGAAGCAAAAGGCTGAGTTCTTTATTGAGTATTTCGCAACCGATCTGATCATGACCGAGGACGGCCAATGCCAGGGCGTCATGGCCTGGAAGCTGGACGACGGCACGATCCACCGTTTCAACGCCAAGATGGTGGTGCTGGCAACCGGCGGTTATGGCCGGGCCTATTTCAGCGCAACCTCGGCCCATACCTGTACCGGCGACGGCGGCGGCATGGTAGCGCGGCAAGGGCTGGCGATGCAGGATATGGAGTTTGTGCAGTTCCACCCGACCGGCATTTATGGTGCTGGCTGCCTGATCACCGAAGGCGCGCGCGGCGAAGGCGGATACCTGACCAATTCCGAGGGCGAGCGGTTCATGGAACGCTATGCGCCGACCTATAAGGATCTGGCGCCGCGGGATTATGTGTCCCGCTCGATGACGATGGAAATCCGCGAAGGGCGCGGGGTTGGGGCTGAGGGGGATCACATCCACCTGCACCTGAACCACCTGCCGCCCGAGGCATTGGCCGAACGCCTGCCGGGGATCAGTGAAAGCGCGAAGATTTTCGCCGGCGTCGATGTCACCAAGGAGCCGATCCCGGTTCTGCCAACGGTACATTATAATATGGGCGGCATTCCGACCAATTACTGGGGCGAGGTTCTGAACCCGACCAAGGACAATCCAAACGCGGTTCTGCCGGGCCTGATGGCTGTTGGCGAAGCAGGCTGTGCCAGTGTGCACGGGGCCAATCGTTTGGGGTCAAACAGTCTGATCGACCTGGTGGTGTTTGGCCGGGCGGCGGCTATTCGGGCCGGGCAGATCGTTGATGCTGACGCGCCGAACCGGGCGTTGAACGAGGCATCGGTGACGGCCTCGATGGATCGGTTTGACGCGCTGCGCTATGCCGACGGCAGCACCCCGACGGCTGAGCTGCGGCTTGAGATGCAGAAAACCATGCAGGCTGACGCGGCCGTTTTCCGCACCGCCAAGACGATGGCGGAGGGTGTGGAAAAGATGGACGCGATTGCCGCCAAGTTGGGTGATCTGAAGGTCACGGATCGGTCCTTGATCTGGAACAGCGATCTGATGGAAACGCTGGAACTGACCAACCTGATGCCAAACGCCTTGGCGACGATCAATGGCGCGGCGGCGCGCGAAGAAAGCCGGGGTGCGCATGCGCATGAAGATTTCCCGACCCGGGACGACGACAAATGGCGGGTGCACACGATTGCTAGGGTGGATGGCCAAAAAGTCGATCTGACCTATCGCCCTGTGGTGACCCAGCCTTTAATCAAGCCCGAAGATGGCGGCATTGATCTGGACCGGATTGCCCCGAAAGAACGGACATTTTGATGCGGTTTGGCCTGATCCTGTGTCTGGTTTTTGCGTCCGGCTGCGCCACTGTCGACCGGGTGACGACCGACACGACGCGCCGGTCGGCCAAGGCGGCAATCAACACCGTGGTGTCCGAGCGGATGCCGGGCGTCAATGTTGAACCCGTCAGCGATTGCATCATCGAAAACGCCACCACCGGGGAGCTGTTTGGCATTGCCAGCGCGGCTGTAACCGGCATCACCAGAACAACGGTTTCGACGATTACCGAGATCGCAGGGCGGCCAAGAACGCTTGTCTGCATAACCAAAACCGGCCTTGGCCATATCACGCTTTAACAGGAGGTATCATGGTTGAACTGACGCTCCCGAAAAACAGCCGGATGACGGTTGGCAAGACCTGGCCAAAACCGGCCGGGGCGAAAAATGTCCGGGCCTTCAAGATTTATCGCTATGACCCTGACAGCGGCGCAAATCCGCGGGTGGACACCTATTTTGTCGATTTGGACAGTTGCGGGCCGATGATCCTGGACGCGCTGATCAAGATCAAGAACGAGATTGATCCGACGCTGACGTTCCGCCGCTCCTGCCGGGAAGGGATTTGCGGGTCTTGCGCGATGAACATCGACGGCATCAACACGCTGGCCTGCATTTACGGCATGGATGAGGTGAAGGGCGACGTGAAAATCTACCCGCTGCCGCATATGCCGGTGGTCAAGGATCTGATCCCGGATCTGACGCATTTTTATGCCCAACATGCGTCGATCATGCCGTGGCTGGAAACCAAAACCAACAAGCCGGCTGCGGAATGGCGGCAGTCGATCGAGGATCGCAAGAAGCTGGACGGGCTCTATGAATGCGTGATGTGCGCGTGTTGTTCGACGTCCTGCCCTAGTTATTGGTGGAACTCGGACCGCTATCTTGGCCCGGCGGCGTTGCTGCATGCGTATCGCTGGATCATCGA
>CAYXXQ010000321.1:0-4183 GCA_964469075.1 uncultured Rhodobacter sp. | reverse complement strand
CGGGCGGCCAGTATTTGTCGACCCGGAACGCGCCCGGCGGAAAGCAGGCCTGTTCGCGAGTATAGGGCCGGTCCCAATCGCTGACCAGATCTTCCACTGTATGTGGCGCGTTTTTCAGCGGATTGTTAACGCGATCGATCCGGCCTTCTTCGATGTCTTTGGCTTCCTGATAGATCGCGAGCATGGCATCGCAGAAGCGGTCAAGCTCGGCCTTAGTTTCTGATTCTGTCGGCTCGATCATCAGGGTGCCGGCGACTGGGAAACTCATGGTTGGGGCGTGAAAACCGCAATCTATCAAGCGCTTAGCGATGTCGTCGACTGAGACGCCAGCGGCCTCCTGCAAGGGGCGGGTGTCGATGATGCATTCATGCGCGACCCGGCCTTTGGGGCCTTTGTAAAGGACGTCAAATGCCCCTTCCAGCCGCTTGGCGATATAGTTGGCGTTAAGGATTGCGACGCGGGTTGCCTGGGTCAGGCCCGGGCCGCCCATCAGCAGGCAATAAGACCAGGAGATCGCCAAAATGCTGGCCGAGCCGAACGGAGCCGAACTGACCGCGCCGGGGCCGTCGCTGCCACGCGGATCACCCGGCAGGAAGGGTTCAAGATGGGCTTTGACGCCGATCGGGCCCATGCCCGGCCCACCGCCGCCATGCGGGATGGCAAAAGTTTTATGCAGGTTCAAATGGCTGACATCGGCGCCGATTTCACCGGGCTTGGACAGGCCGACCATCGCGTTGAGATTGGCCCCATCCAGATAGACCTGGCCGCCAAATTGATGCGTGACATCGCAGATATCCTTAACTGTCTCTTCAAACACCCCGTGGGTAGACGGATAGGTGATCATCGCGGCGGCCAGATGATCGGCGTGCTGCTTGGCCTTGGCGGTGAAATCCGCCAGGTCAATATCGCCGTTTTGGGCGGTTTTCACCGGCACCACCGTCATCCCCGCCATCTGGGCCGAGGCCGGGTTGGTTCCGTGGGCCGACATCGGGATCAGACAGATATTGCGATGCCCTTCGCCCCGGTCGCGGTGATAAGCGGCGATGGTCAGAAGGCCCGCATATTCGCCCTGCGCGCCGGAATTTGACTGCATCGAAATCGCGTCATAGCCGGTGATCTGGCACAGTTTGTCGGACAGATCGTCGATCATCTCTTTATAGCCAAGCGCTTGATCTTCCGGCACAAACGGGTGGATCTGGCTGAATTCCGGCCAGCTGAGCGGGATCATTTCTGCGGCCGCGTTCAGCTTCATGGTGCACGAACCAAGCGGGATCATCGCCCGGTCAAGGGCGAGGTCGCGGTCAGCCAGCCTGCGCATATAGCGCATCATTTCGCTTTCGGCCCGGTTCATGTGGAAAACCGGGTGTTCCAGGTATTTGCTTTGGCGCTGCAAGGGGTCCGGGATGCGGTATTCGGCCGTCAGATCCTTGTCGGTGCGGGTGATGCCAAAGGCGCGCCAGATCGCCTCGACCGTGGCGGGTCGGGTGCGTTCGTCAAGCGAGATGCCGATGCGGGTCTGATCGACACGGCGCAGGTTGATGCCCTCGGCCATTGCGGAGTTCAGGATGACGTTTTGCATCGGGCCGACATCGACCGTGATCGTGTCAAAAAACGCGCTTTGTTCGATTTTGAGACCAATGCTTTCGAGGCCTTTGACCAGCCGTACGGTCTTGCGGTGGATGCGTTGGGCGATGGCCCGCAGCCCTTCCGGGCCATGCATCACTGCGTAAAACGAGGCCATCACCGCCAGCAGCGCCTGGGCGGTGCAGACATTGCTGGTGGCCTTTTCGCGGCGGATATGTTGTTCGCGGGTTTGGAGCGCCAGGCGGTAGGCGCGGTGGCCGTGGCTGTCGATGGACACGCCGACAATCCGCCCCGGCATTGAGCGTTTGTAAACCTCTTTCGTCGCCATGTAAGCCGCGTGCGGCCCGCCATAGCCTTGTGGCACACCAAAGCGCTGGGTCGAGCCGACGGCGATATCTGCCCCCATCGCGCCGGGTTCTTTCAGGATGGCCAAGGCCAGGGGGTCGGCTGCCATAACGGCAATCGCTTTTTCTGCGTGAAGGCCGGCGATATGGTCGGTGACATCGCGCAGAAATCCGCAGGTGCCGGGATATTGGAAGATCGCGCCAAAGACTTTGCTGGGGTCAAGATCGGTGTCCGGGTCGCCGATGATGATGTCGATGCCGATCGGGGCGGCGCGGGTTTTCATCACCTCGATGTTTTGCGGGTGGCATCCCTGATCTATGAAGAACCCGGTGGCTTTGGATTTCGCAACCCGCTGCGCCATTGCCATTGCCTCGGCGCAGGCGGTGGATTCGTCAAGCAGCGAGGCATTGGCGATTTCCAGTCCGGTGAGGTCGCTGACCATCGTTTGGAAGTTCAGCAAGGCCTCGAGCCGTCCTTGGCTGATTTCGGGCTGATAGGGGGTGTAGGCGGTGTACCAGGCCGGGTTCTCCAGGATGTTGCGTTGGATCGCAGGCGGCGTGACGGTGCCGTAATAGCCCTGGCCGATGAGGGTGGTCATATGGGCGTTTTTGCGCGCCACTTCGCGCATGTGAAACAGCATTTCGCGTTCGGATTTCGCGCGTTCCCATTGCAGGGGCGTTTTCTGGCGGATGCTTTCCGGCACGGTCTGGTCGATCAACGTGTCAAGGGAGTCGACTTCGAGCAGCGCCAACATCGCCTCCATCTCGCTGGGCGACGGGCCGATATGGCGTCGGTTGGCAAAATCATAAGGCAGGTAATCTGTCGGAGTGAAGGTCAAGGCGGGCTCCATCGCTTGGGGTGGCGTCGTTTTGCCAGTGGCAGGTTGGGCGCGCGGCGGCAGGGGCCGGTTGCCGGGAGTGTTTGGTTTTTGGGGACTTCCGTTCGACTAGTCGACTAGTCGAACGGTCGGTTAGTTGATTGGTTGATTGGTTGATTGGTTGATTGGTTGATTGGTCGGTTAGACGATTGGTCCTTTAGTCGACCGGTCGATTGGTCGACTAGTCGGTTAGGCGACTAGTTTTCTAGTCCAATCGAAATGACGGGCCTGAGAACGCAACCGATCTTTCCTTAACTCCTTGTTAAACCTCTATAAATTGTACGCATCTGGCCGAAACATGCCTAAGCAATCAGCGCGTTGTAAGCGTCTTCGTCCAGCAATTCGTCGATATCCGACGGGTTGGCCGGTTTCATTTTGAAAAACCATGCCGCGCCCATCGGGTCTTCGTTAACCAGGGTTGGGTTGTCGATCAGGGCTTCGTTGATCTCAACGATTTCTCCATCCAGCGGCGCCATGATGTCCGAGGCCGCTTTCACGCTTTCGATCACCACGATGTCTTCGTCCTTGCTGACGGTTGTGCCAGCCTCAGGAAGTTCGATAAACACAAGGTCGCCCAGTTGCGTTGCGGCATGGGCCGTGATGCCAACGACAATCAAATCGCCCTCGGGCAACAGCCATTCATGTTCTTCGGTAAATTTCATTTCCGGGTCTCCTTGTTGGTCTTGTGTAGTCAGGTTTAGCGTTTGAAACGGGTGGGGGTGAAGGGCAGCGTAACGGTTTTTACTGGCAATCGTTTGCCGCGCAGTTCGGCATAGATCACACTGCCCGCAACATCCTGTGGCAGATCGACATATCCCATCGACATCGGTCCTTCGATGGTTGGTCCGAACCCGCCTGAGGTGATCATTCCGATCGCGTCCCTGCTGGTCTGATCGGCAAATAACTGCGTGCCAGCCCGCATCGGGGCACGGCCTTCGGGTTTCAGGCCGACGCGTTTGCGGTGGACCCCGTCAGCCAGGTCGCTGAATATGCGCGCCTCGCCCGGAAAGCCGCCGGGCCGGGCGCCACCGTCTCGGCGGGCTTTTTGAATTGCCCAGGTCAGGCCTGCTTCCACCGGGGAGGTGGTCTCATCTATATCGCTGCCATAAAGGCACAGCCCGGCCTCAAGCCGCAGCGAATCCCGCGCACCAAGGCCGATCGGCGCAACTTCGTCCATCGCCAGCAAAGCCCGGGCCAGATCAACGGCCTTCGCACCAGGAACCGATACTTCATACCCGTCCTCGCCCGTATAGCCCGAGCGTGACAGCCACAGCTCAGCCCCTTGCCAGTTCAGGATGGCGACATCCATGAACCGCATCGCCTTGGCTTCCGGCATCAGCCGCGCCAGGGCCTGTTCGGCCAGTGGCCCCTGCAAGG
>CAYXXQ010000320.1:0-4194 GCA_964469075.1 uncultured Rhodobacter sp. | reverse complement strand
GGACAGTTTTGGCAGACGGAGCCAACACAGTGGGTCTGCAGGCGCGTGAGAAGCGCTTGGCGGCTGGACGTGCTGGCGACCGCGCCAAGACGATATCATCTGAAGATATTATGGGCATGCGAACGGATGAGGGCAAAGACCTCTTTCGCGATCATGATATTGTTTACGTCTATCACAACAGGATCGATGCCATTGGCGATAAACGCGCCACAGAAGATCAGACCTTTGATGCGGTGGAAGATGCGCTTGAAGATCTGCTCAAGCTTGTGCGCAAGCTCACGTCAGCGAATTTCTCAAACATCTTGATTACGGCTGACCATGGATTTCTTTACCAGCATAAGCCTTTGGATGAGGCCACCTTTGCGCTGGCAGATCCTGAAGGGGATGACATCTTGATGCGCAACCGGCGGTTTGTCATCGGTAACGGGCTTCGTGAGACCCCTGGTATGAAAAAGTATGCCGCTGCAGATCTGGGGCTCTCCGGTGCGTTGGATGTCCTGATCCCGAATTCTTTGAACCGCCTGCGGGTGAAAGGGGCGGGTAGCCGCTTCGTGCATGGGGGGGCGACATTGCAGGAAATCGTGGTCCCGGTCATCCGGGTCGGAAAGAAGCGCTTGGCGGATATAAATCAGGTTGAGGTGCAGATCATTGTCACAGGGCGCACCCTGATCAGCTCGGGCCAGATGGCGATTACCTTTTATCAAGGCCAAGCTGTGTCGGAGAAAGTTCAGGCCCGTGACTTGATGGCGGGTATCTATGCAGCCGACGGCACATTGATCTCGGATGAACATGTTCTGACCTTTGATTACACCTCGCCCAACGCGCGTGAGCGGGAAATGCCCTGCAAGTTCCTGCTGACCCGGGCGGCGGATGACTACAACAATCAAGATGTGTTTTTGAAGCTGCGCGAGCGGATCGGTAAAACAAGCCACTACCAAGACTATGCCAGCCAGCGGCTGCAACTGCGACGCGGCATTTCCACAGACTTCGACTTTTAAGGACTGAGCCCATGAGTGACCTGAACGCCAAGATCAATGAACACTTCGCGGGCTTTGTTGTGCGCAAAGACCTGGTGAAGGCGGTTAAGGGCAATGCCATCGTCCCAACCTATGTTCTGGAATATCTGCTGGGCCAATACTGTGCGACCGACGACGAAGCCTCGATCCAAACGGGCATCGAAACGGTCAAGGACATCCTGCGCAAACATTATGTCCACCGCAGTGAGGCGGGACTCATTCAGTCCACAATTAAGGAAAAGGGCCGGTACAAGGTCATCGACATGGTCAGTGTAGCGCTGAATGAGAAGACCGACAGTTATGAGGCTACTTTTGAGAACCTTGGGATCAAAAAGGTTGCCGTCGACAGTGGCACGGTGAAGG
Organism: uncultured Rhodobacter sp.; assembly: GCA_964469075.1. GTDB lineage: Bacteria > Pseudomonadota > Alphaproteobacteria > Rhodobacterales > Rhodobacteraceae > UBA5972. The sequence goes on along the minus strand of CAYXXQ010000320.1, from coordinate 2,815 downwards.
CGCACCCAAAGCTGCTGGTCACGGGCGTCTGGTCGATTGCCGATGTGCAATATGAATTCTCCGAGGATGCCCGGATCTCGCCTTGGATATTGGAAGCTATCAAACCGATCCAGATTGCCAAGGTTGATTTTGAGGGCTTCAAGACGGCACGCGCGGCCTTCACCACCGATGAATGGATCGACATCCTGATGCAAAGCATTGGGTTCAATCCGCAGGCCTTTGGGCGCCGCAGTAAGCTTTTGCAACTGATGCGCCTGATCCCTTTTGTGGAACGCAATTACAACATGATCGAACTGGGCCCCAAAGGCACCGGTAAGTCTCACATCTATTCGGAATTCTCGCCGCACGGCCAGCTGATCTCGGGGGGCGAAGTCTCGATCCCCAAGCTCTTTGTGAACAATTCGAATGGCAAGATTGGTCTGGTCGGGTTCTGGGATGTGGTGGCGTTTGATGAATTCGCCGGTCGAGAAAAGAAGGCAAACAGGGCCTTGGTCGACATCATGAAGAATTACATGGCCAACAAGACCTTCTCGCGCGGGGTCAGCCCCATGGGGGCCGAGGCCAGCTTTGCCTTTGTTGGCAACACGGACCATAATGTGCCGTTCATGCTCAAAAACAGCGATCTCTTTGAAGCGCTTCCGACGCAGTTCCACGATTCAGCGTTCATTGACCGTTTGCACGCCTATCTGCCGGGCTGGGAAATCGACGTAATTCGCAGTGAAATGTTCACCTCAGGCTATGGGTTCATTGTTGATTACCTGGCCGAGATCCTGCGCCATTTGCGCTCAGATGACTTTTCCAATCGTGCGGATGCGTTTTTTAAGGTGGGGGCGCAAATCTCGACGCGCGACCGAGATGCAATCTTCAAGACGCTGTCAGGCTATCTCAAGCTCATCTTTCCAGACGGGGGCGAAACGGAGGATGATATCGAGGATATGCTGCGGATTGCCATGGAAAGCCGCAAGCGGGTGAAAGACCAGCTTGCCCGGATCGACAGCACCTATCCGGATGTGGATTTCCATTACACCGGGTCCGATGGTCAGAAGAGGTCAATCACGACTGTTGAGGAGGAGGAATTCCCGCAGTTCTATCATCTCAAACCGGCACTTGATCCCAAAGAACAAGGCGATCAGGTACCAGAGACGCCTGCTGGGTGTGCAACAGGGGAGGACGACGTCGCAGGTGCGTCTGTGATAGTGTCACAGCCTGTCCAGGATCAGAACAAACAAGTGGAGCCGGTGACGACAGTCCTCAAAGAAGGCCACCAAGTCTTCACGGAAAACCGCAAGGGAGTCAGTTATGACACCCTGTTTGGGCCCTACATTGATGGCGCGTCGCGGATCATGGTGACCGATCCCTACATTCGCTACTTTTATCAGACCCGCAACATGATGGAGTTTGTGGAAATGGTCATTCGCCGTAAGGCGCCCGAAGACCAGGTTGCCGTCCATCTGGTGACCGGCGCTGATGATGGCAATGTTGGACAGCAGCGCGAGCTGTTGGAATCGATCAGCACGGCCTGCCTGGGGTCTGGCGTCGACTTCACATGGGGCTTTGATGCGTCTGGTACAGCCCATGCCCGGGATATTGTCACCGACACCGGCTGGAAGATCGTTCTCGATCGTGGGCTGGATATCTTTCAGGCTCCTGTGAAGACGGGTGGGTTTTCGCTCAGCGACCGAATGCAGGAGCACAGGATGCTGAAGGGGTTCTATTTGACGTATGTGCGGGTTGCAGGCGAAGAAGGCCAAGCATCGTGAAGCCTCGCTCAATAAATATTTTCCTTCTTGATGGTGACCCAAACGGTATCCGTGTGGCACAGATCATGATGTCAACGATCCAGGCTATTGCTTTTCGACGCAGCAAGCTTGGTCAAGTGCGAAAGACCTTTCCCGAGATTGAGCGCCCTGGTGTGTATATCCTGATTGGTGATGATGAAAACGAACCAGACCGTCAGTCAGCATATATTGGAGAGTCTGAGCGCATTGGCGAGCGTCTTGCCACGCATAATTCAAACAGGTCAGGACGTGACAGTAAAGAATTCTGGACAGATACGGTTGTGCTGATCAGCAAAGATGAAAACTTGACCAAAAGTCATGCAAGATACATCGAATCTTGCCTGATCCGAAGCACTGGAAACAACCCACGCTGGGCTCTTCCAAACGCCAAGCGACCATCGGGGGATGCCGGCAAACTACCACTTTCCGATCGGGCGGCGATGGATGAGTTTGTTGACCAGACAAAAACTCTTGTTGGCGCACTTGGTTGGGATCTGTTTCGCGAAATGCGGGGCAGACCTGATGACGAACCAGCCTTAGAGAAGATAAATGGATTGGGACCACAGCTTGAGGAATTCAAGTTTCGATTTGGCGGCCAGGACTTTGTAGCTGATATGAAGCTTAATGCATCTGGCGAATTTGTTGTCCTGGCTGGCTCAAAGGCACGTGTGAAAACAACGTCAACCATACCGCGAGGGACGGTGGCATTACGCAAAACACTTATCGATTCCGAAATTCTAAAACAGGAAGGTGATTACTTGGTCTTCACCAGCAATTATAGCTTTCGATCTGCATCAGCAGCGGCGGCAACTGTCATTGGAGCCAGTGCAAATGGGCGCATATTGTGGAAGCTTCCCGACGGCCGGACTTATGCTGATTGGGAAGCCAACCAAGACTTTTCCAGTGCTGTTGACGATTTTCCAACAATTGAAACGGAAGTGTAGGAGCCTGGCATGGGGCTTTACAAGTACCCAAAGTTGATGATTGCGCAGTGGTGGCTCTGGGGTGGGTTTCGCTGTAACTTAATGTTACAGCGG
>CAYXXQ010000319.1:0-4223 GCA_964469075.1 uncultured Rhodobacter sp. | reverse complement strand
CAAACATCGCCCCACGCGCCAAAACAGGGGCTTCATGAATAATTGCGGTTAAGTGTAGTCAGGTTTTGTAGTCGGGTCCAAGTCAGGCTTTGTCGGCCCATTCCCAGGGCCGCACAAAGCTGCCAAGAACCTCGTTCACTGCGGGATCGGTGACATCGCCGGTCTTTTTCAGGCGTGCAACCAGACCGCGTTTTTTGTCCTCAACCACTTCGACCACTTCGGCAGCAACATCAGCTTTGCTAAGGGCCTTGTTAAAGACGCGGGTGATTGCGGATTTGCGCAAATCCGGCTTGAAGATTTTGCCAACTGCGGTTTTCGGCAGCTCGATCACGATTTCCAGATGCTTGGGATGCGCCGCCTTTTCGCCAATGCGTTCTTCGGCAAACGCGACCAGTTCGGCGTGGGTGACAGTCGCGCCCGCGATCAGCTCGACGAATGCCGCCGGCACTTCACCGGCATGGGCATCGGGCTGGCCGATGGCGCCGACAAAGGCAACATCGGGATGGGCCGCCAGGGCCTCTTCAATGGTTGCCGGGTCGATATTGTGACCGCCGCGAATAATCAGATCTTTGGCGCGACCGGTGATCCAGATATAGCCATCAGCATCAATCCGGCCCAAATCACCCGTGCGCAGGTATTTTTCCATCGCAAACAGGCCGACATTTTTTTCGGCTTCGGTGTAAGTCGCCCCCGGAATGACCCCGGGGTTTGAAATGCAGATCTCGCCAACCTCATCCACGTCACATTCTTTGATGACCGAGCCATCCGCCGCGCAATGCAGGATTTTCACGTCAGTATACGGGAACGGGATCCCGACTGAGCCGATTTTCTTTTCGCCGTCATAAGGGTTGACCGACACAAGGCAGGTTGCCTCGGTCATACCGTAGCCTTCCAGGATAGTCACGCCGGTCGCCTTGACGAAGCGGTTGAACAACTCCACCGGCAAGGGTGCCGAGCCACAGAAAGCGGTTTTCAGGGTCGAGATATCGGCATCAACCGGGCGCTGCATCAGGGCAGCCGCCGCCGTTGGCACCGTCACCATGAAGGTGCCTTTCCAGCGTTCGACCAGCTTCCAGAAATTGTCAAACACCCCATCGCCGCGATACCCGGCCGGGGTCGGCATCACCATATGTCCGCCAGCCCCAATTGTCGCCATCAGGATCGGATAAGCAGCAAAGACATGGAACAGCGGCAAGGGGCAGATCACAACATCTTCATGGGTCATCAGCAGTTCTTCGGAACACCAGCCCTGATACAACATGCCGGAATAGTTATGCTGTGCAACCTTGGGCATGCCGGTCGTGCCGCCGGTGTGGAAATAGGCGGCAACGCGGTCTTCGGTGGCATCCGGGAAATCCAGCGCGTCCGAGCGGTGCTTAGCCAGTTCACGGTTGAAATCCAGAACTTTGGCATGGTGGCTGACCGGATTTTTCGGCCGGATCAGCGGCACAATCCAGCTTTTCGGCGGCGTCAGATAACGCAGCAGATCAACTTCAAGCACGGTTTTGACATTGGGGGCGTGGCCAACCGCCTCTTCCGCTTTTTGGGCGACATCGGTTTTGGGGAAAGCCTTCAGCGTCACCAGAACCTTGGCATTGGTTTCACGCAGGATGGCACCGATCTGTTCGGCCTCAAGCAACGGGTTGATCGGGTTAACGATGCCCGCGACCGAGCCCCCCAAAAGGGTGATCGCGGTTTCATTGGCATTGGGCAGCAGATAAGCCACGACATCGTTTTCACCGACGCCTAAACGGCGGAACATGTTGGCGGCCTGTGTGACTTTGCCCAGAAGTTGGGTCCAGGTCAGGGTTTCCGCCTTGTCCTTCACCCCGGATGTGATCTGAAATGACAGCGCATCACGCCCCGGAAACCGGTCAGCCGCACGGGCCACATATTGGTAGACCGTCTTTGATGCCTGGCGTTCGGCCAGGGTGCTTTGATTTTCGATCGCGATCTTGTCTGCGAGCGTTGCCATTTTTGTCATGATATCCTCCCCAAGATGCGTATCAATGTCGCATATCTGGCGCGCAGCATGAAACAAAACACCCGGACGGCGCAAGTCTGTTTGCCGATTTCAGGGACATGACGCCACGAAAACCCAGCGAGGGGCTATTCGGCGGCCAGACCTTCGGTAAATTGCAGCCGCGCCAGGCGCGCATAAAGCCCGCCTTCGGCAACCAGATCGTCATGAGTGCCGGTCGCAACCACCTTGCCGTGATCAAACACAATGATCCGGTCGGCCTTCTTCACCGTGGCCAGCCGGTGGGCAACAATCAGGGTTGTGCGGTCGGCCGACAGGGCCTCAACCGCCTTTTGCACCGCAAGTTCGCTTTCGGCATCAAGGGCCGAGGTCGCCTCGTCCAGCAGCAGCACCGGGGCTGCGCGCAAGATCGCCCGGGCAATCGCGATCCGCTGTCTTTGACCGCCCGACAACATCACCCCGCGTTCGCCAACATAGGAGTCGTACCCTTTGGGCAGCGCCGTCAGGAAATCATGTGCAGCAGCGGCGTGGGCGGCGGCCTCAACCTCGGCGTCGGTTGCGTCGGGGCGGCCAAAACGGATGTTTTCACGCGCCGTATCGGCAAAAATCACCGGGTCTTGCGGCACCATTGCGATTGCCTTGCGAAAGACATCGCGCCGCATGGTTTTCAGATCGACCCCGTCAAGGCAGATCTGCCCGGCATTGGGATCAAAGAACCGCTGGATCAGTTGGAAAAGAGTGGACTTCCCTGCCCCCGACGGGCCGACCAGCGCGACGGTTTCACCGGGATTGACCGTAAAACTGACCCCATCCAGCGCCAGCGTTTCCGGCCGCGACGGATAGCGAAACGACACTTCCTGAAATGCGATTTCGCCTTTGACATCCTGCGCAAGCGGGACGGGATCGGCTGGATCGTCAACGCTGTCCTGCGCGTTCAAAAGCTCAACCAAGCGCTCCGTCGCGCCGGCGGCGCGTTGCAGCTCACCCCAGATTTCCGACAGGGCCGCGACAGAACCTGCCACCATCACTGCGTAAATCACGAACTGCACTAGCGCACCTGCGGTCATCGCGTCACCGCGCACATCGCGCGCACCGATCCAAAGAACGCCGACAACCCCGGCAAAGATAAGGAAAATCACGATCACCGTCATGACCGCCCGGGTCAGGATCCGCCGCCGCGCCGTGTCAAAAGATTGCTCGGTCACATCGGCGAAATGCGCCCGGCTTTCGGCTTCATGGGTGAAGGCCTGAACGGTTTGTGCGGCCTGCAAAGTTTCGGACGCACTGCCCGAGCTTTCAGCGATCTTGTCCTGATTTTCCCGCGACAGTCCGCGCAAACGGCGGCCAAGCAGGATAATCGGCACGATCACCACCGGCACCACCAGCAAAACCATCCCCGCCAGTTTCAGGCTGGTCGCCAGCATGAAAGCCAGACCGCCAATGAAAATCAGCACATTGCGCAATGCCACCGACACCGACGACCCGATCACCGACAGGATCAAGGTCGTGTCAGTGGTGATCCGCGACAAAACCTCGCCGGTCATCACACGTTCAAAAAACGCGGGCGACATGCCGATCATCTTGTCATAAACCGCCTTGCGGATATCCGCGACCACCCGCTCACCAAGCCGTGTCACCAGGTAGTATCTCAGCCCGGTGCCCAGCGCCAAAAGGGCGGCAACGCCAACTGCGGCGGCGAAATACTTGTCCAACAACTCGGACGAGCCGCTGGAGAAACTGTCCACCACCCGGCGCACCGCCAAAGGCAGGGCCAGCGACAAACCCGCCGTCATAACCAGCGCAACCCCGGCCATCGCAACCAGCACCCGGTAGGGGTTGACAAACGGCACCAGGCCGCGGATCGGTCCGACCGTTTTTGATTTCTCGCGGTCCTGTGGATTTTCAGCGGTTTGCGTGGCCATGAATTGCTTCCCTGTCTTGCGGTCAAATCCCCTTAAGGGACAAGCGCGCCAACCTCAAGCATGTCAGGTCGTCACAGCGGTCACTTGGTCGCGATTTAAGGCCGTAGATTGCGTTTAATATGGAAGGCTGGAGCGGGCGGCGGGAATCGAACCCGCGTCATTAGCTTGGAAGACTTGCGCTCAAAGTCCGATTAAGCACTTTAAATCAATCGTCTATAAGATGACAGGCTAATGTTTTGTAGGTAATTTGTCTGTTTGGATTTCATGGAGCGGGCGGCGGGAATCGAACCCGCGTCATCAGCTTGGAAGGCTGAGGTCTT
>CAYXXQ010000318.1:0-4239 GCA_964469075.1 uncultured Rhodobacter sp. | reverse complement strand
GCGGGCGTAGCTCAGGGGTAGAGCGCAACCTTGCCAAGGTTGAAGTCGTGAGTTCGAATCTCATCGCCCGCTCCAATTTTTCTTACAATACTGCCCCTTTCAGGCAGCCCCTTCACAGATGGCATTAACCGTTTCAGCCTTTCGCGGAGTTTCCGGCCTATTCATGGCCTGGCCCGTTTGATGCAAACGCAGCCGGCACTCGGCAATTGCTTGCATGGTCTTGCCATGCCCTGCATGCTGGGGCGATCCTTTGTCTGTCATGCCCATGCCAATCCTGGCGGACCACCAAACAAACCGTTCCCCGCCACCCGCCCTCTTCCAGGTAGGAGACTTCCATGAAATTTCGCTTTCCCATCGTCATCATTGATGAGGATTTCCGCTCCGAAAACTCGTCGGGTCTTGGCATCCGCGCGATGGCCCAGGCGATTGAGGGGGAAGGGTTTGAGGTTCTCGGCGTGACAAGTTACGGCGATCTTTCGCAATTCGCCCAGCAGCAATCACGCGCCAGTGCGTTTGTCCTTTCGCTTGATGATGAAGAGGTCAGCCCCGGCCCCGATCTTGATCCTGCGGTCCTGAACCTGCGCAATTTCATCGAAGAAGTGCGCTGGAAAAACGCCGATGTGCCGATCTATGTTTACGGCGAAACCAAGACCAGCCGGCATTTGCCCAACGACATTTTGCGCGAACTGCACGGCTTCATTCATATGTTTGAAGACACCCCGGAATTCGTCGCGCGGCACATCATTCGGGAGGCCAAAAGCTATCTCGAAGGCATCCAGCCGCCGTTTTTCAAAGCCCTGCTCGATTACGCCGAGGACGGGTCTTATTCCTGGCATTGCCCTGGCCATTCCGGCGGCGTGGCGTTTCTGAAAAGCCCAATTGGCCAGATGTATCACCAGTTTTACGGCGAAAACATGCTGCGCGCGGATGTCTGTAATTCGGTCGAAGAACTCGGCCAGTTACTGGATCACAACGGCGCGATTGGCGCGTCTGAACGCAACGCGGCAAGGATTTTCAACGCCGATCACTGCTTTTTCGTCACCAACGGCACCTCTACCAGCAACAAGATGGTCTGGCATCACACCGTCGCCCCCGGCGACGTGGTGGTGGTGGATCGCAATTGCCACAAGTCAATCCTGCACAGCATCATCATGACCGGTGCGATCCCGGTTTTCCTGAAACCCACACGCAACCATTACGGCATCATCGGCCCGATCCAGAAGGACGAGTTTGAAATCGACGCCATCAAAGAAAAGATCCGTGCCAATCCGCTGCTTGCGGGCGTTGATCCTGACAGTGTCAAACCGCGGATCATGACGCTGACCCAATCCACCTATGATGGCGTGCTTTACAACACTGAAACCATCAAGGAGATGCTGGATGGCTATGTCGAAAACCTGCATTTCGATGAGGCCTGGTTGCCGCATGCCGCGTTTCATTCATTTTACGGCAGTTATCACGCGATGGGGCGTAAGCGCGGACGGCCGCGTCATTCGGTGACCTATGCCACCCAGTCGATTCACAAGCTGCTGGCCGGGATCAGCCAGGCCAGTCAGGTGCTGGTGCAAGACAGTGAAGACACCAAGCTGGATCGGCATCTATTTAACGAAGCTTACCTGATGCATATCTCCACCAGCCCGCAATACAGCATCATCGCCAGCTGTGACGTTGCCGCCGCGATGATGGAACCTCCGGGTGGCACGGCCTTGGTCGAAGAAAGCATCGCCGAAGCGCTGGATTTCCGCCGGGCGATGCGCAAGGTCGATGAAGAATATGGCAATGACTGGTGGTTTCAGGTCTGGGGGCCTGACCAGTTGGAAGAAGAAGGCATCGGGCGCAACAAGGATTGGGTGCTGAAACGCACCGATGCCGATGGCGTGCACGCGTCTGACGGTCAGGACTCCTGGCATGGGTTTGGTGACATGGCGCCCGGTTTCAACATGCTGGACCCGATCAAGGCGACAATCATCACGCCGGGTTTGAACATTGACGGTCGGTTTGAAGACAGCGGCATTCCGGCCTCCATCGTCACAAAATATCTGACCGAGCATGGCGTGGTTGTGGAAAAAACCGGCCTTTACAGTTTCTTCATCATGTTCACGATTGGCATTACCAAGGGCCGCTGGAACACGCTGTTAACCGCGTTGCAGCAGTTTAAGGACGACTATGACAAGAACCAGCCGATGTGGCGGATCATGCCGGAGTTTTGTGCCAAACACCCGCGGTATGAGCATCTGGGCCTGCGCGATCTGTGTCTGCTTGTGCATGCGATGTATGCCAAATATGACGTGGCGATCCTGTCAACGGACATCTATCTCAGCGACCATACCCCGGCGATGACGCCCAGCGATGCCTTTGCCCATATCGCCAGACGCACCACCCAGCGGGTCGCGATTGACGACCTTGAGGGGCGGATTACGACCAGCCTTGTCACCCCCTACCCGCCCGGCATTCCGCTGCTGATCCCCGGCGAGGTGTTCAACAAAAAGATCGTTGAATATCTGAAATTCAACCGCGAGTTCGCGCGAGAATGCCCGGGATTTGAGACCGACATCCACGGCCTTGTACAGGAGGTCGGAACCGATGGCGTGACCCGATATTTCGCGGATTGTGTTGCCAATTGAACCGATGGCACGGCGTGACGACGCGGCGGAACGGCTGGCCTGCCTTGCGAAAGGCCTTGCCAAGCCCTGCCAAATCAGGGATTTGAACACGGATTTTCATTAACCGGCAGGCCTTTACGTGTCCGATCAAACACCCCTCTTTGCTGCCCCGGAGCTGACGGTCGTGATCCCGACCTATAACGAGCGGAACAATGTCCGCCCCTTGATCACGCTTCTGGACTCCGCGTTGCAGGGCATTCGCTGGGAGGCGGTTTTCGTTGATGACGACAGCCCCGACGGCACCGCCAAAGAAGTGCGCGCATTGGCCAAAACGCGGCCAAACATCCGCGTCATCCAGCGCATTGGCCGACGCGGTCTGGCCGGCAGTTGTATCGAGGGCATCCTATCCAGTACCGCCCCTACCGCAGCCGTTCTTGATGCTGACCTTCAGCACGACGAAACAAAACTGGCGGAAATGTTTGCCCGGATGCAGGCCGATCCCGAGATTGATATCGTAATCGGCAGCCGCAATGTTGAGGACGGCTCGGCCGGAAATGGCTTGTCGACCCTGCGCAAATGGGGCAGCGATTTTGCAACCGGGCTTGCCCGAAAAATGCTGCGCATCAACGCCACCGACCCGATGAGCGGGTTTTTCATGATCCGTCGGCAAAGCTTCAATTCCGTGGTCGTAGGCCTGCAATCTCAGGGCTTCAAGATCTTGGCGGACATGCTGTCAGCCAGCAAAGGCCGCTGGAAAATCAGCGAAGTCGGCTACACGTTCCGCCAGCGTCAGCATGGCGACAGCAAGATGGACAGCGCTGTGACGCTGGAGTTTTTGGGCCTGCTTGCCGTCCGCCTGACCGGCGGCATCGTGTCGATCCGTTTCATTTTGTTCATGCTGGTGGGCCTGTCGGGCCTGGTTGCGCATCTGGTGGTGCTATGGACGATGCTGCAAGTGATCCCGACACAGTTTGCCCTGTCCCAAACCGTGGCGGTGACGGTTGCGATGACCTCCAACTTTTTCCTTAACAACATACTGACCTACAAGGATCGGTCGCTGAAGGGTTGGGGAATGCTGAAAGGGCTGATAACGTTTTACGGCGTCTGCTCGGTCGGAGCGGTGGCCAATGTCGGGGTAGCAACGGCGGTTTTTGCCATCTTGCCTTATTGGGCCTTTGCCGGGTTTTGCGGTGCTGTGGTCGGCGCATTGTGGAACTTCGTTGCCAGCGCGCTTGTGACCTGGAAATCCTAGGCGGAGGGGAAATATGGCCGCGCGGCTTCGATCAATCGTCCTTTCCGACACCGCAGGCCCTGAGGTCGATCGCGGCATTCTGATCCGCATTCTTGTCTACGCGATGATCGTTAAGCTGGCGCTTGCGCTGCTGCTGCCGCTTGGCATCGACGAATCCTACGCCATCTCGGTCGCGCGCGAATACAGCCTCAGCTTCTTTGATCACCCGCCAGTCAGCTTCTGGCTGCCGGTGCTGGTTGCCGATATCACCGGGGTCGAGCACGCGATGATCTATCGCCTGCCGTTCATGCTGGGCGGCGTCGCAACCACGGTGATGATGTATCAGATCGGGGTTGCTGCAGGCAGCAGCCGGGCCGGAGTATGGGCGGCGTTCTTCTATGCGTT